>JAYUQK010000047.1:0-4046 GCA_043756785.1 Candidatus Lloydbacteria bacterium
ATAACCATCGGCGGTAATAATGAAACCGGAACCGACACCGCCGCGCTCGGGCGCCGGGCCGGGATTTCCCGGCTGCGGAATACCGAAGCGTTTAAAGAATTCCGGCATCTCCGGCGGCATCTCCTGTCGTGATACAAAGCTCGCTTGCCAAGGCGAGCCTCGCTTGTAGCCTGCGCCCGACGCCGCGGTACCACGCAGGGTCGTAGGCAAGTGCGTCGACGTACACATCCCACACCTCTTCGTGGTTTCGATAGAGGTGGGTGTGCTCGATGACCTTGAGTTTGAGCTTGAAGAGGTGGAGTCGAATACGAAAGTCGTCGAGGCGAAAGCTTGATGTTTGTATAAGGACAACGAGGTCTCGTGGTTGTAGTGTGTCAAATAATGCGATGACCTCATCCTTGGTCACCGTGTCGAAGTCGACGAATTGCGCATGAGGCAGCACCTCGCGGTATGCTGCGGTGAGGATGTTTGTGAGCCCGTTTTGCGTGTCGTAGATCACGAGTGCGCGCTCACCCTCTTTGTGTTCGAGTGCGAGGTGGACGATGTCACGGACATTTTGCGTGGCGCGTGCGTGGAGTTCGGTGTTTATAGCCATAACGAGAGCGTAGCGCATCTCTGCCGAAAAAACAAAGCAATATCTTCACCATACGTGCTATACACAGGACTGTGGCGGCGTGATATCCTTGAACAAGTTTTTAATTATCTAACTATTTTTTATGCACACTGAAGAAACGCAGCATCACGAACACAAGGGGGGTGAGGGGCACCACGCCTCGCACGCAGAGGCAAAAAAGTCAGACACCATTCGTATCAACAAAAGAATACTCGCCGCGGTACTCTTTTTTGGCATTGTCGTCGGTCTTGCGTATTTGGGCAGGGCATCGGTCTTGGCGGTGACGGTAAACGGCTCACCCATCACACGATTTGAGGTGATGCACGCACTCGAGCGTTCATCGGGCCGAGCATATGTGGAGACGCTGATCACGGAGAAGCTTATCGCAAGCGAGGCGGCAAAGGCCGGAATAGTCATTACTGATGCTGACGTGACCAAAGAAATAGCGTATATCAACGTCGGCCTCGCAGCGCAGGGGGCTACAATGGAAATGCTCCTCTCCTCACAAGGGCTCACCGAGGAGGGTCTCCGTAAACAAATTGTGATCAAGCAAACACTCGAGAAGCTTCTTGCGGCAAAGATTGCTGTCACTGACGCGGAGATTGATGCGTACATCGCACAAGCAAAAATTACGATTGACTCCGCAAAGCGCGACGAAGCGCGCGCGAGCATCATGGAACAACAGCGTGGGCAGAAGCTCAACAAAGAGGCAGGTCCGTACATTGAAGCGCTCCGCGCTGCAGCCAACGTGCAATTCTTTGGTAGCTACGTCGCACCGCTCGCAGCAGCCGCCAAGTAAATAAAATCATCTTCGCCTTCACCCTTCGTGCACCCCTACGCGCCGAAAATCACCTACGGAATAATTCTGCTTCTTGCTTTTTCGGTGTATAGCGGCGCGTCATTTTTTGAACTTTCTCAGCAAAAAAACAGAAGTACGCTTAGTGCTACGAGTACTGCAGTCACACCCGCTCCATCGATAGCGTTAAAGCCGGTAACGTTACCTGCGGGGTATTTTCGTGTCACAAAAGTTGTCGACGGCGACACTATTGCCATCGACATGAATGGGCGCACCGAGACCCTCCGACTCATTGGCATCAACACGCCCGAGACGGTAGACCCACGCCGCCCCGTGGAGTGTTTCGGTAAAGAAGCGTCTGCCAAGGCAAAGGCAGTACTTACTGGGGTGCGCGTGCGTGTCGAGGGGGACTCGTCGCAAGATGCGCGCGACAAGTATGGCCGCATGCTTGCGTATGTGTTTTTGGATGACGGAACAAATTTTAACGAGCTTATGATTCGTGAGGGATATGCATACGAATACACGTATCACTTCCCGTACAAATATCAAAGAGAGTTCAAGGAGGCACAGCGTATGGCAAAAGAGGGTGGGATGGGGCTCTGGGCAGATGGTGCATGCGGCGAGCGAAATATTTCAATCCAAAAGTTGCCACCGTCGACCACACCCGCACTCCCCACTATTGGAACGAGTACCTATGTATGCGACAAAAACACCTACAATTGCTCGAGTTTCAGCACGCAAAGTGAGGCTCAAGCAGCATTCGATGGGTGTGGTGGCGGAGCAAACGACATCCACAAACTCGACAGCGACAAAGATGGTGTAGTGTGCGAAGGTTTGCCGTAGTATCTGTTACTCATGTTATAATGCAAAAACAATAGATATGATAGAAATCATTCCTGCAATAATGCCAGACAATTACGAGGATTTTGCGTCGAAAGCAACACGCGTACAGGGGCTCGCACCGCTCGCACAAATAGACATCATGGATGGTGCTTTTGTAAAGTCGAAGAGTTGGCCATATTCGGAGGGGGGCACACGGAAAGAGCCGCACTTTGTGGCGCTCATGGCACAGGACGAAGGGATGCCTTTTTGGGAGGAGCTCGACTACGAGATAGACCTCATGATTGGAGAGCCTGAGAAGCATATTGATGAATGGCTTCCGCTTGGGGCAAGTCGGCTTATTTTCCACATTGAGTCTATTAAAGATATTGATCTCTTTTTTGCACACGACATGTGGAAAGATGGGGCACGCGATATCGGCGGCGAGAAGGTGGTGGAGCTTGGGCTCGCTATCAATCCTGATACGTCGCTCGACGCTATTCTTCCTTATATTCCGAAAATAGATTTCGTGCAGTGCATGGGCATTGCGAAAATAGGATATCAAGGGCAGCCGTTTGACGAGCGCGTACTCCTGCGTATCAACACACTGCGTGTCGCATATCCCAATATGCCCATCAGTGTGGACGGGGGAGTATCCATGGCAACCGCAGGACTGCTCAAGCAAGCCGGCGCCACTCGCCTCGTCGCTGGCTCGGCAATCTTTGGCGTGGAGGACACCGCGGCCGCCATCGAGGAACTCAAAACTGCATAAAACTACAACAAGGCTGCCGTGTGTAGTTTGGCAAAAACTTGCAATCTTTTGTTATTTGTGGTTATATATGGAGAGATAAAATCTTCTCATTGGGAGAGTGCGCGTGGTAAGTTATAATCGATTGGTGGAATTCATATCTGAAACAATAGCTCAGACTTTGCAAAAAGTTGCCAACGAGGTGCGAAAGCAGCTCGAAGGGGCTGAGGGCGGGCACGACTGGTGGCATATTGTCCGTGTGCGTGCGCTTGCTCGGACTATTGCCACAAAAGAGGGTGCCAGTCTCTATATCTGCGAGCTGGCCGCACTCGTCCACGATATCGGCGACTACAAGTTTACCGGTGGTGACGAGGAGATCGGCCCACGGATGATTCGCGCACTTCTCTTGAGGTGTGACGTGCCAGCAGCAGATATTGACCTTGTCGTACGGATTGTTGAGACGATTTCGTTTAAGGGTGCTGGTGTTACTGACGCGATGGACACGCTTGAGGGAAAGGTTGTGCAAGATGCTGATCGCCTCGATGCGCTCGGTGCCATCGGTATTGGCCGTACATTTTCATTCGGTGGGTTCAAGGTTCGCCCCATGCATGATCCCAATGAGGCGCACCTTCTTCATGGCACAAAAGAAGAATATAAGGAACGCCAAAGTACAACGATCAACCATTTCCATGAGAAGTTGCTCCTTCTTAAAAACCGAATGAAAACCCCCACGGGTCGCGCCATTGCTGAAAACCGCCACCAGTACATGGAAGAGTTTCTCGCTCGTTTCGATGCTGAATGGAAAGGGGAGAAGTAGGTTTTACCCACCAATACAACCGCCGTGCTTGGCGGTTTTTTGTTTGTGGATGGCAGTTTCGCGAAGCCTGTTATACAATAGGGGGACTTATGGAACATTTACACGATGAGCGGATCAAGGAGCTTGAGTTGCGTGCCAACGACGTGCGGCAGACTATTATTGAGATGCTTATCGAGGCAGGATCGGGGCACACCGCTGGCCCTTTGGGCATGGCGGACATTTTCACTTTGCTCTACTTTCATGCACTGCGGCA
>JAYUQK010000048.1:0-11516 GCA_043756785.1 Candidatus Lloydbacteria bacterium
GTCAGTTCGACGAGCCCACACTCGGGAGTATCGTCTCTGAGATAAAAAAACTCCAAGTATTAGGGCACCAGGTGGCGCTCGTTATTGGCGGCGGCAACCTCTTTCGTGGGCACGAGCTTACGGGGAAACTCGCTATTGAGCGCCCTACCGCCGACTATATCGGCATGCTTGGTACTGTCCAAAACGCATTGGTACTCCGCGACTACTTTGAGTCAAAGGGTGTCGAAACGCGCGTCTCCTCGGCTATCGCCATGCCACAGATCTGTGAAGGCTACATGCCTCGACGCGCATTGCGGCATCTTGAAAAAGGCCGTGTCGTTATATTTGCTGCGGGCCTCGGCATGCCGTACTTCACGACAGACTCGACCGCTGTGCAGCGCGCACTTGAGATGCACGCAGACATCTTGGTGATGGCAAAAAATGGAGTAAGTGGTTTATATACTGCTGACCCAAAGACCGACAAGGGTGCTACATTTATTAAAGAAATCACCTGCAGCGAAGTATTAGAAAAGAATTTAAAAGTTGCCGACCAGTCTGCGGTCGCGCTCGCCAAGGAGCACGGACTCACCATGAAGGTTGTTGGCGTTTCTGAGATAGCGCGCGCACTCGACTCGGGTGTCGGATCTACCATAACGCCTAAATAATCATGAACCCTGATTTTACCGATGTAGCAGAAATCATAAGCGGCGGGGGGGTGTGTGTCGTGCCCACCGACACACTCTACGGGCTTGTGGCCTCGGCACTCAACCCTGACGCTGTAGAGCGTATCTATGACCTCAAACAGCGTGATCCAGAGAAGGCACTTATTGTCCTGATTTCCGACATCGCGCAACTCGAGCAGTTTGGTGTGGTGGTGTCCGATGAGCTTGAGGCGCGCTTGCGTGCGTACTGGCCAGGGAGCTATTCAATCATTCTTCCCACCATCGACGAGCAGTTTGAATATATTCATCGCGGCACAAATGCGATTGCGTTTCGCTACCCAGACAACGAGGAGCTCCTCAACATTATTTCCGAGACTGGCCCAATTGTTGCTCCCTCTGCAAATCCCGAGGGAATGCCCCCCGCGGGAAATGTTGAAGAAGCTCGTGCGTATTTTGGTACTGACGTGGATTGCTACGTTGAGGGTGAGGAGCTTCGCGGTAAACCTTCGACGCTTATTTCGTTTGACGGCGATGAGGTGGTTGTCGAAAGAGAATAAAAAACCACCTCTTTGGGTTTAGGGTGGTAGTATTACTTCATATCGTAATAGTAGCGTCGTGGATACGCATGAGCCGAGTTTTCTGCCTCACTTGAGAGTGGGTCACCTTTCCCCAATATCGTCATCAGGGTAATCACTAGGTCCTTTACCTTGCGCCCACCCAAAATTGTGGAGGTTCTGTTCTGCGCTTCTTGGCGCGAAAGGCCAGATCTCACGAAGTCGTCCTCGATTGCGAGGCAGGCACCCACTGCCCCCTCAACTGCAGAGTTCCAATATGGTGATGCCTGTTCTTTTTCAGTCACAGCTTCCATGACCTGTATCCGAAACAAAAGCTCCGAACCCCTGCGCAGTCGCGCGTTTTCTTCTCCGCTCATAACATACCCCCATAGTGCTATTTCTTAAGGTACAATATAATATAAAAACTAATTTGGCAAATAGCCAATAGTGTAGCTATAATTCATTACCATGCTTACCTCATCTGAAATTCGCTCACGCTTTCTCACTTTTTTTGCAAAACGTGGGCATGCCATTATTCCGAGCGCATCACTCGTGCCACTAAACGATCCCACCGTACTTTTTAATACTGCGGGAATGCAGCCACTGGTACCGTATCTTTTAGGAGAGCCTCACCCATCTGGTGTACGCCTTGCTGACTCACAGAAATGCGTACGCACCCAAGACATCGAAGAGGTAGGGGATAACACCCACGATACTTTTTTCGAGATGCTCGGTAACTGGTCTCTTGGGGATTATTTTAAAAAAGACGCTATCAACTGGAGCTACGAATTTCTCACCTCAAAAGAAGAGGGTCTTGGACTGGATCCATCGCGCCTCTATGTAACCGTATTTGGGGGTAATGATGATGCACCAAGAGACGATGAGGCACTCGCAATATGGACAAAAATTTTCGCTGATGCTTCAGTCTTGGGCGAGCGTATCTACCTCATGGAGGGCGAGCTCGCGCACAAGAACTGGTGGAGTGCCGGAGAAAATGGCCCATGCGGACCTGACACAGAGATGTTTTACGACGTCACCGGCAAATTAAATAATGGCATGACCCACGAAGAGTACCTTGCGGCCGACGATGCGCAGCAGGTCGTTGAGATTTGGAATGATGTGTTCATGGAGTACTTGAAGGAAGGTGGTGTGGTGACGGGTAAACTCGAAAAGCAAAATGTCGATACGGGAAGTGGGCTCGAACGCGTGGTCATGGTTGCACAGGGGAAGGATAATATCTTTGCTACCGACATGTTTAGCGCCATGATGAGTATCATCCACACTGACTCAACTTCATATAATGAACGCGCAGCGCGTATTGTCGCAGACCATATTCGCACTTCAGTCATGCTGATTGCCGACGGGGTGACTCCATCAAATACTGATCAGGGCTACATTT
Organism: Candidatus Lloydbacteria bacterium; assembly: GCA_043756785.1. GTDB lineage: Bacteria > Patescibacteriota > Minisyncoccia > Phycocordibacterales > UBA6899 > MHLP01. Next base: position 2,595 of record JAYUQK010000048.1, read on the forward strand.
TGCGGCGATTGCTACGTCGCGCCGTGCGCTACGCAGACGTACTCGGATTCAAAAGCAGTTTTACGGCACTCATCGAGCAGGTTGCAGTAAACTACAAAGGGGTATATGAAAATACTACTGCAAATATCGCACAGATAAAAAAAGAGGTTGCCGACGAGGTGGATCGTTTCCGCAAGACCCTTGCAACGGGCCTGAAGGAATTTGAGCGGTTTTCAAGTGAGAAACGTATTTCCGGAACAGACGCTTTTATTCTATTCTCGACATTTGGTTTTCCTTTCGAGCTGACAAAAGAGCTCGCTGCCGAGCGAGGCATAGAAATGATGGAAGAATCTGACTTTCGCGACCAAATGAAAAAGCATCAAGACCTTTCGCGTGCGGGGTCAGAACAGAAGTTTAAGGGAGGGCTCGCAGACCATTCGGAGGAGACGGTGCGGCTCCACACGGCACATCATTTACTTCTTCGTGCACTACAGATAGTGCTTGGAGACGACGTCCACCAACGGGGGTCCAACATCACGCAGGAGCGTTTGCGCATCGACTTTGCACATGGGCAAAAAATGACTGACGAAGAAAAGACTGAGGTGGAGCGCATCGTCAATGAGCAAATTGCACTCGACCTCCCTGTCCTCCGTACGGAAATGAGTCTCGCAGATGCAGAAAAGCTTGGAGCCGAGCATGAGTTTGGGGCAAAGTATCCAGAGCGCGTATCTGTATACTCTGTGGGCCCAAAAGATGCGACGGTTGAAAGACCTCAATACGATAAAAGATTTTCGATAGAATTCTGCGGCGGCCCACACGTCACGCACACGGGTGCGCTGTCGCACTTTAAAATACTTAAGGAGGAGGCAAGCAGTCAGGGTGTGCGTAGGATTAAAGCAATACTCGAATAGAAAGTTGTCACGTGGTATAATTTTGCTATGCCATTATTTCGAAAGAAACCAAAGGGTGGGCAACACTTCATCATCGTCTTTGATATTGGCAGTGCTTCTATCGGTGGGGCATTTGCGAGCATCGACCCGTCTCGACCACCAGAGATAATCTTCACCACGAGACGTGATATTCCTTTTCAGGAAAAACTAAACTTCGAGCGCTTTCTCGGCTCGATGATCAAGACTCTCGAAGAGATGTTTGTCTTGATGCAAAAAGCGGGTGGTGGGGTGACGGTCGACCATGCTTTTTGCGTCCTCGCCTCCCCATGGTACGCCTCACAGACACGGCTCGTGCACTATAGTCAGCCCGCACCATTTTTGGTCACGGAGCATGGCCTTGAGAAGCTCATTCAAAAAGAAATCGCCCTCTTTCGCGACTCGAAGCTCTTTGCCCACTCAAAAGTAGGAAATGCTCCACCCGACATCATGGAGTCAAAAAATATTCAAATTAAGTTGAATGGGTACGAGGTGAAGAATCCATTTGGAAAAAAAGCATCAGTGCTCGATGTCGCGCTGTACATTAGTATGATCCCGACAAATATTCACCAGTCCATCAACGAATCCATCACGAAGTTCTGGAACCTCAAAAATGTGCACTTCTCTTCTTTTTCGTATACTGCATTCGACACAATCCGCGACATGTTTGTGGACGAGCCCTCCTTTTTGTTTGTAGACATTTCCGGAGAGGTGACGGATATCTCGCTCGTAAAAGATGGCGTGCTTCTCGAGTCTATTTCCTATCCTGCGGGAAAGAACATGCTCATACGCTCCATCGCAAAAGAAATGCAAACCACGATCGCCCTCGCTTCCTCAGCGATGAGCCTCTACCTTGATGGTAAGTCGACCCACGAACACGGAAAGCAGATAGAGCAAATCATCCGTGACGAAACAAAGGAGTGGCGTATTTTTTTCGAAGATGCACTCTCCCAGTTGGCCGTCGAATTTCCCATTCCTCGTGCGATATTTTATACTGCAGACGATGGTGTTTCGCAGTGGTTTGAGGCTGCTATTCGTGAGGCAAACCCTGCGCGCTTTGGAGAAGAAGACGGGCAATTCCTAATACGCTCACTGGGCAATCAGTTCCTCGACCGCTTCGTAGAAGCCATTGAGCCGGACATTAGGGACCCATTCCTCGCAATAGAAACTATTTTTGCAAACAAGTTCACCTCATTAGTAAAAAAATAAACACCCCGTATGGCAAAGTACCTCATTCAAGACATTATTCCCAAGGAGCGACACCGCAACACAGAGGGGGCGCGTCGTGTCGCAATAAAAACACCCCACGCACGCTCCCCGAAGCATGCGCTCCTTGTGCCTGAGGAAAATGAAGATGTGCTACATGCTGCCCACGCAAATGCACCACGCCATCATGCCGCCACATCCGACGCTCCTGAGCTCGAAAAAAATCCGCGCAACATGCTTGCGAGTCTCGCGAGTGAGGACTCGCTTGTGGAAGCGCCCCTCGCAACAACAAAATATTTTAACGAGCAAACACCAAGCAGTTTTGATGTAAGCACGACGCAAAGAATGAACGGAGGACATGCATTTGCTGGTGTACGTGAGGGTAGTGGGTCATTTTTTAAAAATTGGACACCATGGCTTCTCGGGAGTGTCGTGCTCGGTGTCGCCACGGTGGTTATCCTCAACTTTCTCGGTGGTGCGGTGGTGCGTGTTTCGCCAAAAATAAATAGTACCCCGGTCGACCTAAAGATGAGTGCTTTGAAGAGTCCCGTCGATGCAGAGTTGGCATTTTCTGTTATGAAGGTAGCACTTGAGGAGACGAGCGAGGTCCCCGCCACGGGCGAGAAGGCCCTAACCGCAAAGGCAAAAGGGCAAATTATTATTTATAATACACAGACAACCGTGCAGCGGTTGATCAAAAACACGCGCTTTCAAAGTCCTCTGGGTAAGATCTACCGCATCGCCGACTCCGTAGACATACCCAAAGCAAAAACTCCATCAGGGGCTTCGGGGAAAGTAGTGCCAGGGTCTATAGAGGCAACTATTTACGCAGATGAAGCTGGCCCAGATTACAATTCTGAAGCAACAGACTTCACCGTGCCAGGGCTAAAAGGGTCTCCGGTTTTCGAAAAAGTATATGCGCGCGGAAAAGGCCCAATCTCCGGAGGAGCATCGGGAACCATCAAGTCAGTCTCGGATCTGGATATGAAAAATGCGGGCGAAGCATTGCGCATACAACTAGAAACAAAGCTGCGAGCAAAAGCGCGCGGCGACCTCGCGCTGAGCCAAATCAGCTTTGACGAGGGGATTGTTGTGGAGCTCAAGCAGCCCACACTGTCGAAAGCTGCTGCATCGAGTGCGGATAGGGCTGTGGTTTCGCTCTCCGGAGTGCTTTCTATGGTCACTTTTGACCGACAGGCGCTCACTGCGGCGATCGTGAAAAATTCGGTTCAGTCGTATCGGGGTGAGGCTGTAACCATCCCCAATATTGAAAGTCTTGATTTTCGCATTTTAGGGCCAGCGACGCCACTGCTTTGGGATGCAGAAAAACTCGACTTTTCCCTCAAGGGCGTCCCTAATTTAGTCTGGTCTATTAACGAGTCAGACATCAAGAAGGCGTTACTCGGCGCGCCAAAACAAAGCTTTAATGCCATCATGGCACAATTTCCCACAATTGAGCTTGCTCGTGCAACCATTTCCCCTGCATGGAAGCGCTCATTTCCAAAAAATGAAGCAGATATTACCATTCAGGTAGATTCGCCCAGTACCGAATAAGCAATAAATTACTTCGCAATGTCAATGCTCTCCCCAAAAAGCACCCAATCCACAAGTTTTACCAAAAACCGCTTGACCGCCTTCCGTGCGTCTGCTAGTATCTGGACACCCATTTGACATGAGTGATGACAAGCAAACAGAGCCCCTCATAAGCGGCACAATCACCGAGGCGCTCCCAAACACAATGTTTCGCGTCACGACAGACGGTGGACAAGAAATACTTGCCTATCTTTCTGGAAAAATGCGTATTCATCGTATCAAGGTGCTTGTCGGAGATAAGGTGTCATTGGAGGATAATCCGTACGGAGGAAAGTTGAGAATTATCAAACGAATGTAATCGGGTTATATTATGAACTCGCCCTCGTATGGCTATTGTGCCGTATCGAGTCTTGTTTTTTTATCATACATACTATGCGCGTAAAAGCTTCGGTCAAAAAAATCTGTGTGAAATGTAAATCCGTCAAGAGACACGGAGACCTTTACGTTATTTGTGCGAATCCGAGACATAAACAGAAACAGGGTTAATTTTTTATCATTATGCGTATCCTTGGTATCACCGTTCCAGAAAATAAGCAGTTGTGGGTAGGACTTACGGTCTTTTACGGGATCGGCTTTTCGAAAGCAAAAAAAATATTGGCCGAAGCGGGAGTTCCTGAAACAAAAAAACCGGGAGAAATATCAGCTGACGATGAAGCGAAGATTCGTAAGTTGATCGAAGGCACAAAGATAGAGGGTGACCTCAAGCGCGAAAAAGCATCCAATATTAAGAGACTCAAGGACATCAAGTCCTACCGCGGAATGAGGCATGCACGAGGATTGCCTTCACGTGGACAGCGCACAAAAACCAACTCTCGTACGGTGCGCGGTAATGTGCGCAAGACGATGGGTAGTGGTCGCCGTAAGCTCGAAAAGAAATAGTCACTGTCGTTAATGATATTAACAGCGTAAGCAACGAAAAATGGGTAAGAAACGAATAGTCAAAAAAGCTGGAGGAAGCGTGGACCAAGGACTGAAGGCACGGGCTCTTTCACGTGTCCCAAAAAAGAAGATTACGCATGCAGTGCTCAACATTCAATCGACATACAACAACACAATCGTTTCTTTGGCCGACACAGAGGGCCGCGTGCTTATGTGGTCTACGTCAGGCTCTCTCGGTTTTAATGGCGCAAAGAAGGGGACACCGTTTGCTGCAGCGAAAATTGGTGAGTTGCTCGCAGAGAAGGCCATGCTGATGGGCCTCAAGTCCGTCGACGCTGTCGTCAAGGGTGTCGGGTCTGGGCGTGAGTCCGCGATCCGTGCGTTTATTGCCAAGGGAGTAGAGATTAACTCTATTAAGGACAAGACCCCAGTGCCACACAATGGTCCTCGCCCCAAGAAACCTCGTCGTATTTAATCATCCATAAAAAGAACATATGTCATCTGACCCTAAATGCAAAATATGCCGTCGTGCTGGTGAAAAACTCTTTTTAAAGGGCGATAAATGCTTCACCCCAAAGTGTATTTTTGAAAAACGCCCAACCCCACCAGGAAAGCCTATCGCTGAGCGCAAGCACCGCAGTATGGTGACCGAGTACGGTATTCAGCTAAAAGAAAAACAAAAAATTCGCAATACGTACGGAGTCTCGGAAAAACAGTTTCGCGCGTACGTGCAAAAGGCTACTGGCGAGAAGGGTTCCCCCGTGGACCACTTGTTTGAAAACCTTGAGCGCCGCCTCGACAACGTCGTCTACCGACTTGGGTTTGCGGTCAACCGCACTCAGGCACGACAAATGGTTTCACACGGCCACTTTGTCATAGGAAAGCGCAAGATCACGATTCCTTCCTACCAAGTATCCTTGGGCGAAGTGATTACCGTGCGTGAAGGAAGCCGTGTTTCGTCTTTGTTTACTGGGGCCACAGAGAAGCTCTCGAAGCATTCCGCCCCTGCATGGCTCTCCACTGACCCACTGAAATTGACTGCCGAGATACGAGGTACGCCAAAATACGACAAAAGTGCACTGAGTTTTAATGTACAGTCTGTCATCGAGTTTTATAGTCGCTAGAAATAAAGAAGAACATATTGTATAATATTTCGTAGTTTACATTGTTATTAAGCCATAATTGCCAACGTCATGCCAGACCATAATGTCGCATTGCCATCAAAGCCAAAGCCCGTCCGTGAGGAGGGTTCTATGGGTGTCTACGAGATCGAGGGTTTGTACCCTGGGTACGGTCACACTTTGGGTAACTCACTACGGAGAATCATTCTCTCGTCTCTTCCTGGTGCTGCACTTACGTCACTGAAGATAGACGGTGTACTTCATGAGTTTTCGACACTTGAGGGTATGAAGGAAGATGTGATCACACTTATCCTCAACCTTAAAAAAGTTCGCGTGAAGCTGCACTCAGACGAACCACAAGTCATCACTCTTTCAGTGAAGGGAGTGAAGAAGATTACCGCTGCGGACATTACCACCAATGGAGTCGTGGAGGTGCTCAACCCCGAACAGTATATTTGTGAGCTGACAGATAAAAATGCAAGCATCGACGCAGAGATGAAGATCGAAATGGGCCTTGGGTATTTGCCGAAAGAGGCGATTCGTAAGGACAAGGTAGAGATAGGCACCATCGCACTCGACGCAGCATTCACCCCTATTCGCCGCGTGAATTACGAAGTGGAGACGATGCGCGTGGGGGACCGCACAGACTACAACCGCCTGAAGATTACCATCGAGACGGACGGTACCCTCACCCCTCGCTCTGCGGTCGAGAGTGCTATTGAAATAATGATTCATCAGCTCAAGGCTATCATCGGATTTAAGGAGGAAGAGATTATTCGCGAAGAGGTTCCTGAAGAGCAGGCTTCCGCTGAAGATGCCACAGACGAAGATGGCTCTGTCGACACAGAATTCCTGAAGACTCGTATTGATTCACTCGACCTTTCGGCTCGTACTCAGAATGCTCTCAATACCGCAAATATTCGCACCGTCGGAGGGCTGGTGCGCAAGAAAGAAGATGATCTGATGGGTATCGACGGACTTGGTGAGAAGGGTGTGCAGGAGATAAAGCGCGCACTTTCCAACTTCGGCGTTACGCTCAAGCAGTAGTAACACCATAGCTATTTATTATTAGTCATTATCCAAAAAGCGTATGAGACACCACAACAAAAACAAGAAGTTCGGACGACAAGCGGGGGAGCGCGAGGCCCTCATGCGCTCTTTGGTGCTCTCTTTGCTTACGCATGAGAAGATAATGACGACAGAGGCAAAAGCAAAAGCACTTCGTCCAATGGTCGAGAAGATGATCACGAAGGCCCGCGAGGGAACTATTCCCGTAGTGCGTCTTATAAAGTCACGTTTGTACAACAATATCGACATCACGAACAAGCTCGTAAAAGAGATTGCTCCGAAGTATAAGGGTCGCACTGGGGGGTACACACGCATCACCAAGATTGGTGCGCGTAGTGGCCGAGGAGATGCGAGCCCAATGGCCACAATAGAACTTATTTAATTTTTAACCAAAAGATACCAACATGGAACATGTCATTGATGCAAAGGGTAGGGCGCTCGGACGCGTCGCAAGCGAAGCTGCGTCGGTTCTTTTGGCTAAAAATTCAACCTCAGTAGCCAAGAACGTCGTCGCGAATGTCACCGTGCGCATAAAAAACGCAAGCGCACTTTCGATTACGGACAAGAAAATGCGCCAAAAGAAATACCACAGCCACAGTGGATATCTCGGCAACGCAAAGTCACCAACACTTCGCCAAGTCATCGAAAAGAAAGGACACGGAGATGCGCTCATTCGAGCAGTGAAGGGAATGCTTCCTACGAACACACTGCGTGATAAACGCTTGAAACATTTAATTATTGAAGACTAAGACCCAAATATGGCAACAACCGCAACCCCAAAACCCAAAGCAGCACCAAAATCAGCGACGAAATACATCGAGGCTGTTGGACGCAGGAAGACCGCTATTGCGCGCGTCCGTGCCTCGGAGTCTACGAAGAATTCATTCAAGATTAATGACCGAGCCCTCGAGAGCTATTTTGGCACGATGGAATTGCGGGCTATTGTAAATGCTCCGCTTGATCGCGAGGGATTTGTCGTGAAGTATGCAGTTACCGTGAAGGTTGTGGGTGGAGGGACACACGCTCAAGCAGAAGCTATTCGCCACGGACTCTCTCGCATCATCGTCATGGAGGACGCTGAGCAGAAGGCCGAGCTCAAGAAAATGGGATTCATCCGCCGCGACCCACGTAAGAAAGAGCGCAAGCACTTTGGACTGAAGAAGGCCCGCAAAGCTTCACAGTGGTCTAAGCGCTAACACTAAAACAAAAGGTCCCGAAAGGGATTTTTTGTTTACGCTCCGTCACTTGTGATATATACTATATGCATCCATGGATGATTTTTTGAAAATGGATTTGTTTTTTGTCGTCACCACGGCAGTCGTTTTCCTTGTCGGCCTGTTTGCGCTCGTCGCACTTTTCTACCTTGTGCGCATACTGCGTAGCGCAGATCACGTCATGGGGAATGTGCGCATTGAGTCCGACAGCATTCGTGAAGACATTGGGATCCTTCGCACAAAGATCCGTGACGAGGGGATGCGCCTGAAGCATTTCGGTGAATTATTTGAAACGCTGTATGTCCGCCAGAGAAAGAAAAAGAGTACACAGAAGGACGAAGAATGATTTTTCCGTTGATTATTTAATTTTTTAATTTATTGCATATGGCAAAGGTAACCAAATCGATAACTAAATCGAAGGTGGCAGTCGGGGTGGGCTTGGGTCTTGCGGCAGCGGCCGCTGCGGGCGCAGGGTACTATTTTTATGGAAGCAAGTCCGCGGGAGCCAATCGAAAGAAGGCGGCAAAGTGGGCAACAGACCTCGAGACCAAAGTAAAACAGAACGCAAAGAAACTAAAAAAAATCGACCAGAAGGCATATGCAACGATTGTCGACGAGGCGACAAGGGCCCTTGCGAGTGTAAAGTCGATCGACCAAAATGACTTGCGAGGAGCAGCAATGGAGCTCAAGCAGAATTGGAAGAACGTCGAGGCTGAGATTGTGCGTAGTATGAAATCAGGAAGTAGCAGTGCAAAAAAGACCGCAGTAAAAACTGTGGGAAAAGTCATTGCTCGGGCAAAGAAGGTTACCAGTAAGGCACCCGCAAAAAAGAAGGCTGCCGCCAAGAAAAAGTCATAATGAGCGGTTGTCAAAATTGCGCCTGTGGTGCCAAAGAGGAGGTAAAGGTCTGTCCACCAAACGGTGGTGCCGTCTCCC
>JAYUQK010000049.1:0-11418 GCA_043756785.1 Candidatus Lloydbacteria bacterium
CAGGTGATTAAATACGCTCTTCTTACTCTCCTTCGTATAACTCTCGTGCGGGGATGTTGTGACGGGGTGAAGTACGGGGCTTGTGGTGAGGGACTCGAGTGTGCGGGTCAAGAGACGACTATCCGGAGAGATGTTGTGTGCGTCGCGCGTAAGGCTTCCGTGCATATCCCAAAATAGCTTTAGCTCTGCGAGGCCACGGGTGGGGTCAGTGATACCCGCAGACAGGAGCGCGTCAGGAAAAGACTTGCCAGATTCTTTTGCGTCAAAAAACAACATGAGTTCTTCGTCGCTTATTGTATTGTCGTGTGATATTTTTTCCATATATATTATTGCTCATACCCGCTAAGGTGGGCGCGCATTTTTTTCATCCCCCGTGCGACATGCTGGCGTACCGCGTCTTCTTTTTTCCCTAAAGCCTCAGCTATTTCTGCATATGTCTGTTCCCCGAAAAATCGCAACATGATGACTTCGCGCTCACCCTCCGAGAGCACCTCGAGTGCGCCTCGGACAGTCTTCTTCCGCTCCTCGTCTTCAGTCAACCATGCCGTATCCGCAATACTCGCTACGCGGTCGATGTTTTCGGGGGGCTCGGTGTCTGGGCGCTTCTTCTTTCCGTGATTAATGGCGAGATTGCGCGCAATGGTAAACAGGTACGGAAGGAAGTTGTCACGCGTCGCCTCAAAACGCGAAAGTGCTTGATATGCCTTGAGAAACGTTTCCTGCGTGATGTCCTCGGCTTCTTCGCGATTGCGAATACGTACAAAAAGAAAACGATAGACGGGGGTCATGTGTGTTTCGTAGATTTCTGCGAAAGCATCTTTGTCCCCTCCTTTCGCACGCGCAACAAGGACTTGAAACGGAGTGGCGGTGTCGGTCATTTGCCCATTCTATCTCATCTCACCAAGACAATCGAGGCCTACAGGAGATAACCACCCCGCACGCTGTTTGTGACAAACAAAAAGGCACACCGCTTCTGGTGTGCCGTATTTGGATAGACATCGCTTTCGACTAGCCGAGCGCAGGATATGCGGCCGAAACCACAGTCCACATAAAGACGGTCGCGGAGGTCGAAATGACCATCGCCACAGCACCTAAATCGTTCGCAAATGCTTTGTACATAACGTTGATGCTAACCAATAATCGCACTTTTTCTCATAATTTCCATAATTTCTTTAATGAAAAGAGGAGAAAAATAAAAGGAGGGCCCGAAGGTCCTCCAAGAATTAAATATAGCAGTATGAAAGATTGGGTGCAAGGAAGTTATCCACAGGCGCTACCCGCCCTCATTGAAATACTTCTGGCTTTTCAACTTCTCGGGCAAATAGATCTTTTCGTCATACATTGTATAACCTTTTCCATACTCCATTTCCTTCATCAACTTTGTCGGTGCGTTACGAATATGAAGCGGTACAGGAAGATTGCCATGAGCTTCTACGTCTGCCTGTGCGGCACGAAGAGCATCATATGCACTGCGATCTTTTTTTGCGGTGGCCAAATACTGCACACCGTGGGCGAGGTTAATAGCGCACTCCGGATACCCGACCGTCTCACAGGCCCTAAACACCGCGTTGGCAACGACGAGTGCCGTGGGCTGTGCGGGGCCAACATCCTCACTGGCAAATATCACCATACGGCGCGCAATGAAGAGCGGATCCTCACCAGCTGCAACCATTCGAGCAAGGTAGTAGATGGCGGCGTCAGGCTGCGATGCGCGCATCGACTTAATGAATGCACTCACGGTGTTGTAGTGCTCTTCCCCCGCCTTGTCGTAGCGTATGTGCTTGGACTGAATGGTCTGCTTGAGATTTTCTACCGTCACCTTTTTATATAGCGCGAGCGTCGCATCCACCACCGAGAGCATTTGCCTTGCATCTCCCCCTGCCATTGCAAGGAGCCATTCCTGCGCCTCATTATCTATATTAAGGCTAGACCCTGACGTCTTGCTTACACGCGCAAGTATCTGCTCCATGCCTGCATCAGTGTGCTCACGGAGCGTAAAGACGCGGCAGCGAGACAGGAGTGCGGAAATGACTTCAAAGCTTGGGTTCTCCGTGGTCGCCCCAATGAGAGTGAGCTTTCCAGTTTCCACAAACGGAAGGAGGTAGTCTTGCTGTGCCTTATTGAAACGATGAATTTCGTCTAAAAAAAGTATTTTGGGTTCTCCGCCCACGTCTTCGTCGACAGCCGCTTTTATGTCTGCCTTCCCCGCTGACACCGCCGAAAGGTCGTAAAACTTTGCACCCACGCCATTTGCATATATGCGCGCAAGCGTCGTCTTCCCCACCCCAGGAGGACCCCATAAAATAAAGGAAAAGAGATGCTTTTGTGCAATCGCCAAAGAAAGTGGCTTACCCACCCCCACGAGGTGCTCCTGTCCCACAAAGTCTTTGAGACTCGTCGGGCGCAGCTTTGATGCTAGGGGTTCATTTGCTTCCATCCCTTCATCCTACGCGCACTCTCTGAAAAAGTGAAACGAGGGTTAGCGCACCGAGGAAGGTGCGCGCGCAAGAACTTCTTGGGTTTTTTGATACTCAACTCCAATATAAAAAGAGAGTGCGGGGATAACGATGCAAAAAAGGACAATTGCAAGCCACCACGAGTACCACGTCACGCGGCTCCACTGAATCCCCTTCATTTTTGATGCCTGAGAAATCGACAGGGCGATCCCCTCCGTTTGTTCGTTCCAATGTTTCATGGTTATGCACCCTTTGTATTTGGTGGATTTGGTGGAAGATTATCGAGTTTTATTGCAAGTGCGGCATGAATGGCTTCTTCGTTCAAGTTGCGCGCCTCAACTCTTGCGTCAAGATAAGAGTCGGCCGCCTCATCGTAAAGTCCGGCGAGCGCCTTAATGTCTCCTATTTCGATGGTCAGCAGTAGTGCTTCTTTCGCAGAACGCATTTGTGCTTCACGCAAAATCATATAGGCACATAGTGGCTCAATATTGTTTGGGTTTTCACGGAGCACGCTTGCCACCTCTGTGGCCTGAACGCTCAGTTCTGCCCACTCATATGCCCCCTCACTTGGTAGATGCTCATTCATATACAAAGTATACGCATTCTTGAAAAAATGACCAATAGGTTCCCCTAAAATTGACCTGCTTCATTTTTTATATAAAAAAAACCCGAGTGACCTCGGGGTTTTAAAAAACTCTACTGTTCCAACATCTGCGCGTATGTCTCGCGAGGCGCAGTGGTGATGCGCACCACCTTGCCCGCACCGTCGATAAGCACTTCTGTGGCATCTTGACTCACGACGAGTAGGAGCCAGTCGCCACAGAGTGCGTCGCGTGCGTCCACAAATGCGTCATATGACACGGAAGAAAGCGTCACGCTTGATGCAAACTCCGCTCTTGCACCACTAAACAACACTTCATGTAAACGCTCGGGCGGAGCCCTCAGTGCTTCTTCGAGGAGCTTCGGAGTGAGCTCGTTGATGCGTCGGTCCCCCGTCAAATGAAAGGTATATTCATCGTCTGGGGCAGGAACGATATCGAGCGTAAAGAGAGAGTTCCGCTCGACAAAATCCCGATACGATGGTGAGCGTTCGCCGAAGTCGATGCAAAAGAATGGGATGAAAACCCCTTCCCCTTGCCGCATAAAAGAACCAATGCGTATTGGGGTGTCCGCAATGGGCACAAGCTGGTCGAGTAACGACATAACCTCTCTCCTTATGATACAAAAAATCTCTCATCACATAAACATATGGCCCACAAAAAAGCAATCAAGAGAGCGGGTGCGGCGAGGTGCACTTATTTTTTACTGTATTGTATGAGGCGCCCCGACAATGAAGTTGCCCTCATCCTTGAACACCTCGGGAGGTAGCCCCTCACGAGTAATACGCTCAAGTGCCTCCGCTTTCTCGTTCTCGTCAGTAAAAGAGTCGAGCCAAATAAGTATACGTCGATTGACCTCAAGGTCGCCAAGCTTCCCCACGAGATCTCCGGCAGGGAATCCCATTGTCTTTGCCATCTCTATGGCACGTGCGATGGCAGCTTCCGCCATCTCAATGGGCATGATGACCTGCTCTACTGGCGTCATCACGCGGTCCACCGCTCTCTCACCCAAAGAATTTTCATTCGTATGTTGCATATTTATATTCTATCGAAACCCAAACACTTGTAAAGTATGGACATGCAGTATGAACAAACAGTAGGGCATCGTTGTGGGTGGGTGTAGAAGTGAAAGGTGGGGCAATTTTTTACAAGACCGCTCAATCCAGAAATCAATAGGCTCATCCCCGTTTCCGTTTTTACTACTCTATCTATTACATTATAAAACGCTATCGCGTTTTATAATGTAATTAGTTGAGAGTATGGATTAGTAATCTCTGTTTTCACAAAACTACCGCGCTCAAGAATAAACAGTGCCTAACACGGTTTACCATTCGCCCTTACTCACTGCTGACACTATTTGGTATAATACACGCATGAACATATTCAAACCGACGAAAGCGAAAAATTCGAAGGAATATCTTCTTGCGCTCCCCGAGGAGCGCAAGAAGATATTGGTATTTCTCGACAAATTTATTCGTGCCACAGCACCCAAGCTGAAGCCCCACTTTGCTTATAACATGCTCGGCTACGGCTCGTTTCCTTATAAAAATAATAAGAAAGAGATAATGGAGTGGCCAACAATCTCTCTTGCAAATCAGAAAAATTACATCAGTATTTACATTTGTGCTGTTGATGCCGGCAAATATGTTGCAGAAACATATAAAGAAGGATTAGGAAAAGTAAGTGTGGGGAAAAGCTGTATACGATTCAAAAAACTCGAAGATATAAATTTGCCGGTTCTCAAAAGGGTGATTCATATAGCTGCAAAAAAGCCCGGACTCGATGGTGTCGGAGCGAGCGCAAAGAAATCGAAAAAATAACCATTATGATACTCAATAAATCCAAAGATGTAGATGCCTATATCAGGACAGCGCCAAAGGAAACGCAAGTAAAGCTCGAGGAGCTTCGTGCGATAATCAAAAGCGTGGTCCCAAAGGCACAGGAGCGTATCAGTTATGGCATGCCGTATTACGATTACAACGGACGGTTGGCATATTTTGCTCATGCAAAAAAACATGTGGGACTTTATGTTATGCCACCAGTAATAGCGGATCATCATGTGGAGCTTGAGGGCTACAGAACCTCCAAGGCAACTGTTCAGCTCCCACTCAGCAAAGAACTTCCAGTGACACTCATCAAAAAGTTACTCCGTGCAGGAGTAAAAAACAACCAAGAAAAAGTAAGGGGTAAAAACACAAAACGACTTATTCAGGCATAAGAAAAACCTCTTACTCCGCCTTTTTGCGGAGCATTTTTATTTTTACAAGACTACATAATTTGTTTTACTGGAGGAGTCCAACTTAGATCAGGCATGAACTGCATCGGACATTGACTTTTTATCAAAGGTATGATAAAATACATTCGGACAGAATCGTCCCTTAACTTTAAGGAGTGACTAATGAAGAGCTTGAAAAAGCAGGATGTCATCAACAAGATTGATGCTTTGCGCAGGAGCAAACTGAACTGGAAAGGCCAGTGGGCTTTCCTCACCTACTTCGCTGGCTATCTTGAGTCAATCGACACCTCGAAGTCGGATCAGTACGACTTCACCGAGATCACTTACCACCTGCCACAACTCGCGCTCGATGCGTTCGAAGAGATGCGCACGAGTCCGAAGCAAGTGGCTGTCGATGCCCGTCTGCTCTACGAAAAAGAGATGGGCTATCCCGTCCCTAATGTGACGACCCTCGGCGCCAGCTACCTCTTGAATCAGACGCAAGCGGTCCAAGTACACATCGGCTTCCTGCTCGAGGAGATCACCGGCAACGACCGCATTGCATTGTTGGTCGACGCGTACTGCAACGCCGAGCTCAACCTGCTGCGCCAGCGTTTCGACCGCTTCGTGCGTCTCGTCTTCGCTCGTGGCATGTATCGGATCATCAACGACTCGACACGGCAAGGCATCGGCGGCACCTTCGGAGAGACCGAACTACGAACCTACGTTTTAGCTGGTAGGCTCATGTTCACCTTCGCTCGGAAGATTGACAAAAACCTGCCGGGCCATTACGAGAAGGATGGTCTCAGAATCAGAAACGAAAACTCGTTTTCATTCGTCGCGTCCGACGACGACCCGCACGCGCTCAGCGCTGGCATCCAATCGGTCGATTGCGACCTCGCAACGGCGCTCGCAATGATCGTCGACGTAATCCTGGGCTGGCCAGATGGCGCAGACGCGCAGCTCGCGCTCTTCGTCCCCAACGAGAACATCTGCATCGCCTGACACAAGGCAGCAGCACAAGATAGTACAGCTCCGCACCTGCGGGGTTTTTTCTTTTTTCAGCAATTTATGTTTGTATGCGCTTATCTCTGTCATTTTGCTTGCTCAGTTTTGAATGGAGGGCGAGGCGTCACGTTACGATGCTCCAACGCCTCATTTGCCGGTATATGAGGCGTTGAGGGCAGATTTCGATGCCAGACAGCTTCTTCAAGGTCGGGTCTTTCAAAGCCAAGGCCCGACCTTAGTCTGGTGCGACAAAAAACACCCAAATGGGTGTTTTTTGCTCTTTCGATCTCGAAAGAAATAAGAATTTTGGATGCACCACGGGAGTACTTCATTTTTCTAAAGTGGAGTACCACTAAGAAAAGTTGGTCGCAATGCGAAGTCCTGGACCGTTTCGGTGTTCGCGAAGGCGTACTTTGGGTACGTCTTCCGAACCCGAAATCGGGAAGGACGAGGAGTGCGCCAAAATTATTATTTCTTGCCTACTTTTCGGCGGGAGACAATAAACACGTTGGAGTATTTCTTCGGGCTTCGCGTCTTCTGGCCTTTGCCGGATGGCTTACCCCACTTGGTCTTGGCACGGCGCAGTCCGCGACCCATGCGACCTTCTCCTCCTCCGTGAGGATGGTCGACGGCGTTCATGGCACTACCACGGACATGTGGGCGGATACCCTTCCAGCGGTTACGACCTGCCTTTCCTTCCTTGCGGAGCTTGTGCTGGTCGTTTGAGACTCCACCTATCGATGCCCAACAATTTTCGTTGACCTTGCGGACCTCAGATGATGGCATCTTCAAGTATGCGTAGCCCAAGTCGTTGGCAACAACTTCGATGAAATTGCCTGCAGAGCGAGCGAGCTTTGCTCCCCCCTCTGGCTGCACTTCGACGTTGTAGACGAATGTACCGACCGCAATCTTTTTGAGTGGAAGGCGGTTGCCCACTGTGGGTGGGACTGCCTCGCCCGTAATCATTGTGTCCCCCTTCTTCATGCCCTTTGGGGCGACGACGTACACACGCTCTCCGTCTTTGTAGACGACAAGGGCGATGAACGCAGTGCGGAGTGGGTCGTATTGGACGGCCTCTACGCGGCCAATGACGTCGCGCTTCTTGTACTTGAAATCGACGTCACGCTTTAAATTTTTATTTCCTCCACCAATGTGGCGCATGGTGATGCGGCCGTGATGGTTGCGCCCTCCGGTCTTTCGCTTTCCCACCGTGAGGCTCTTTGGGATGGCCGTTTGGTCACCCGAGAGGAGCTCCTTGTATGGAGTCAGGACAGTATTTCGGAGAGATGGCGTTAATGGTCTAAATGTTTTCATGTTTGATTTGTTTTACAGGATTATACAAAATCAATCTTATCTCCTTTCTTGAGATAGACTAATGCTTTTTTAATCGCTGTCTTTTTTGTCTGCATTCGGCCTGTGCGAGGATTCTTCATGTACTTTGCGATGCCCACAATGACGGCAATTTTGAGTGGCTGTACTTTGTAGAACTTCTCGATCGCCTGGCGTACCTGCATCTTGTTGGCACGAAGGGAAATCTCAAACGCATACACATTCTGCTCCGAAAGATCCGTCGCCTTCTCGGTGATGTGCGGGCGAAGCAAGACTTGATTCAACTCAAGTCCACCAAACTTGGCGGCTCTCGTCGTCGTTGCAACCTCTTTTGCCTCGAGGTTCTTGATGTCATCCTTCTTGTCGAGCTTTGCAGCTTTCATGGCCTTACTATCGGTCTTTGCGGTCTGCACTGCGGCTTTGGCGGCAGTGGGTTTTTTGTTGAAGAGTGCCATATTATTTCAATTTAGATGCTATGACCTTCATTACTTCATCAGGCGAGGCGATGAGGACGTAGCGGTAAGAGAGGAGGTCGACCGGATTGAGTGCGGCAACGGTGCCCACTAAAACGTTCCCCATATTCTGGAATGACTTCTTCACCGAAGCATCGGGCTTGGAAAGTACGACATACAGTGCATTCTTGCGGCGTGTGGCGAGTGGTGTAAACCCTTCGATAGCACCCCAGCTCGTGAGCATGGCGCGTGCATCTTTTGTTTTTGGTTCTTTCATCGTGACGTCTTTCATAAAAAGCATCTGTCCATCGGCAAACTTTTTTGAAAGCACAACGTAGAGTGCTTTTACGCGCATCTTTTTGTTGATCTTCTGTGAATAGTCTTTATCGTTCCTTGGTCCGTGTGTCACACCTCCCTTACGCCAAATAGGCGAGCGAGATGATCCGTGACGCGCGCGCCCTGTTCCCTTCTGGGCCCATGGCTTCTTTCCACCTCCGCGCACCTCGGAGCGATCTTTGGTGTGCGCTACTGGCTGGCGTGCATTAGCCTGCATCGCGATGACGACCTGATGCACGAGGTCTGCATTCCACTTTTCTGCGAACACTGTCTCCGGAAGCGTGATGGTTCCTGATTTCTCTGCGTCCATCGTGTAGACATTTGCCTCGAGATTGATGGCTTTTTTTACAACGGCCTTCTTTGCTGTTTTTTCTTTAGTCATATAATTATGCATTTTCTGCCTTAATCTCGATCAATGTCCCGCGACGACCTGGGATCGCTCCCGACACGAGAATCAAATTGTTTGTAGTATCAATTGCTAGGACCTTGAGGCCTTTGACGGTCACGTGGTCCGAGCCCATGCGGCCGGCCATGCGTGTGCCGGGGACGACGCGCTGTGGACCCGTGGCACCGATAGATCCTGGCTCGCGCTCAGAATGCTTCTGTCCGTGCGAGCGTGGACCGCCGTGAAATCCGTGGCGCTTTACGACACCCTGGAAACCCTTACCCTTTGAGACGCCTGATACCTCAATGTCGTCGCCGAGCGCGAACGTGTCGACGGTTATTTTGTCTCCTGCTTTCAGTACTCCAGTGCCTCCGACTTTCGGTCTATACTCACGCATAAAACGGAATACACCGAGCTCCTTTAGGGCGCCGAGCTGTGGCTTGTTGACGCGCTTTGGGAGCTGCGTGCCGAAGCCGAACTGCACCGCCTCGTAGCCGTCGCGTTCTTTTGTGCGGACTTCGGTCACTGTGATGGGACCGGCCGCAAGGAGTGTGGCCGCAACGCACTTCCCGTCTTCTGAGAAATACTGCGTCATCTCCTGCTTGGTTGCTAATAGAAATTTCATAATTATGTTGTGGTGGATACCATAGGAATTAACTACAGGGAAAGGAACGAAGTGCACCTAAATCAAGGCCCCCAATAACCGAAGTTACCGCTTTATATAAAGCAGCACTACTTCGATTATTTTTTGGAGAACACTCAAGTGAAACCACGCAAAGTAAAGAAGCGTGGAAAATGATGTAATTTTGGATGCAGATTGCACGCTTTCTCTTTAGTAAAATTCGATGCAATTCGAGTGCGGCAAGCATGCGATGTTTGGTGGGGCGTACGTTGAGTACGTCCCCCAAACTCGTATGTGCAGCCAAGCTCGAAGTGCGCGAATTTAACAAAGAGAAACTACATCATTTTGACGTCAATGTTCACTCCTGATGGGAGTGTCAAATTGGTCAGTGCCTCAATCACCTTCGGTGTAGGGCTCTCAATGTCGATGAGTCTTTTGTGAATACGCATTTCGAACTGCTCGCGCGCATCTTTGTAGATGAAGGTGGAGCGGTTCACGGTATATTTCGTTATCTGCGTAGGAAGTGGAATTGGTCCCACGAGCTTTGCATCGTGACGCAGTGCAGTGTCCATTATCTGACGCACGGATGCGTCGAGAATCTTGTACTCATATGCACGTACGCGGATACGCAGCCGAGAGATAACCTCCTTTGCTTTTGCCCCTCCGGCTTTTTTTGTTTGTTCCGTTCCTGTAGTCATGACATGGGTTGGGTTGAGTAACAATGGGAAGCGTTATGCAACGATCTTTGTGACGACCCCTGCGCCGACAGTCCTGCCTCCCTCGCGGATAGCAAAGCGCATTTGTGCCTCGAGTGCGACGGGTGCAATAAGCTTCACCTTGAATGTCACCGTGTCTCCTGGCATAACCATCTCTACCTTCTCCGCAAGCGTCACCTCTCCGGTCACGTCTGTGGTGCGAATATAAAACTGTGGTTTGTAGCCTGAGAAGAATGGCGTATGGCGTCCTCCTTCCTCTTTGGAAAGAATGTAGACCTCTGCCTCAAAGTCGGTGTGGGGCAATACTGAGCCTGTCGCTGCGATGACCTGACCGCGTGTCACATCCTCTTTCTTGATACCGCGGATGAGGATACCTGCATTGTCTCCTGCTTGTCCTTCCTGAAGAGACTTATTAAACATTTCGATGCCAGTGATGGTCGTCTTTGCTGTCTTTGTCAGACCGATGACTTCCACTTCTTGGCCCACCTTACACACTCCGCGCTCGATGCGGCCAGTGACGACCGTACCGCGCCCTTCAATAGAGAAGACGTCTTCAACGGGCATGAGGAATGGCTTGTCGAGCTCACGCACAGGAACAGGGATGTACTCGTCGAGGGCCTTCGCAAGTTCAAGTACCTTCTGAGCCCAAGGGTCCTCAAGTGACTTTGACTCAAGCGCCTTGAGTCCCGAGCCGCGAATAACGGGGCAGTTCTTTCCATCAAAGCCCTGCTTGGTGAGGAGCTCGCGCACCTCCTCTTCGACAAGCTCAACGAGGTCCTGATCATCAACCATGTCGACTTTGTTCAAAAAGACGATAATGCGAGGAACACCGACCTGCTTTGCGAGCAACACGTGCTCACGAGTCTGGGGCATCACACCGTCAGTTGCGGCGACCACGATGATAGCGCCGTCCATCTGGGCAGCACCGGTGATCATGTTCTTAATATAGTCTGCGTGGCCAGGAGCATCGATGTGTGCGTAGTGGCGATTCGCAGTAGAGTACTCATTGTGAGAGAGGGCGATGGTGATACCGCGCTCGCGCTCCTCAGGAGCTGAGTCGATTTCATTCACTCCCTTCATCTTCACTTCCTGACCATCCATGTGAAGCACGTGTAATATCGCAGCGGTGAGTGTGGTCTTTCCGTGGTCAACGTGACCAATGGTACCGACGTTCACATGCGGTTTCGAACGATCAAAATCTGCCATAAGCTTTTTTGATTAATTAAATAAATAGTAAGAGGTAATGAGCGAAGAGCCCATTACTTTATATACACGCGCAGTGTTTGTTTTCCTCCCGAAA
>JAYUQK010000050.1:0-11373 GCA_043756785.1 Candidatus Lloydbacteria bacterium
AGGAAGATACGCTGCCACGCGCGGGGGAGTTGAAAAATGTTATGCGTCCAGACGAGCATGCCTACGAGGGCGGTGGGTTTACTGAGGCCATTCTTGGTAACGCACCATCGACCGAAGACGGCTATGTGAAGGTCCCTAAAATTATCTAATATGCAAAACGACCTCACGAAACTGAGTATCACTGATGCAGCAAAAGGACTTCGTGCGAAGGAGTTCTCCTCCCTTGAGTTGACGGAGGCGGTGCTTGCGGAGGCAAAAGCAAAAAATAAGGACATAAATGCCTATCGTGAAATATTTGACGACGCCATGGAGTTGGCAAAAAATGCTGATACTCGATTATCAAACGGGACAGCTGCTCCGCTTACGGGAATTCCTCTTGCCATAAAAGATAACATGCTCTATCGGGGCAAGTCCTCGACTGCAGGGTCGAAAATATTGGCGGGGCATATCGCAACGTACAGCGGTACCGCAGTGGAGAAAATACTTGATGCCGGCGCGGTGATCATCGGTGCTACAAACATGGACGAGTTCGCCATGGGGAGCTCGACGGAGCGGTGTGCGTGGGGGGTGGTGAAAAATCCGCTTGATACTTCTCGCGTCCCTGGTGGCTCCTCCGGCGGCTCGGCGGCTGCCGTTACAATGGGCGGCGCGCTTGGCTCCTATGGTTCCGACACGGGGGGCTCTATTCGCCAACCTGCCGCATTTTGTGGCCTCGTGGGGTTGAAGCCCACGTATGGCGCAGTGTCCCGCAGTGGGCTCATGTCGCTCGCATCATCCCTCGACCAGATAGGGCCATTCGGCCGCACCGTCGCCGACGCTAAACTTTTATACGATGCAGTAGAAGGGCATGACACAATGGACAGCACAACTATTCCCCACGACCACATGCTACGCACGGTGGCGGCGAGTAAAGAAAAGCTCACCATTGGTGTCCCCGAGTCGTTGATGGAAATAGACGGCATCGACCCTGACGTGCGCACAAATTTTCGCTCTACACTCGATGCATTAAAATCACGCGGACATGTGATAAAAAATATTGAACTCCCCCTCTTGAAGCACGCACTCGCAGTGTATTACATCATTATGCCCGCAGAGGCATCGGCAAACCTAGCGCGCTTCGATGGTATCCGATACGGATTTTCAAAAGAGGCTGAGAAATTATTGCAGGTATATATGGGTTCTCGCGGAGAGGGCTTTGGCAAAGAGGTGCGCCGCCGCATCTTGCTCGGTACGTATGTGCTCTCCGCAGGCTACTACGATGCGTATTACAACAAGGCGGTTGCCGCGCGCGAGATGATCCAGAGAGAGCTGCGCGAAGCCTTTCGTGAGGTAGACGTCATCGCCACCCCGACGACGCCTTCCCCTGCATTTAAAATTGGTGAGAAGACCTCGGATCCACTCAAGATGTATATCGAAGACATTTTTACCGTGAGCGCAAACATTGCAGGGATACCCGCTCTCTCCGTGCCCTCAGGGCGGCTTGTGCGCGAAGGCGTTACCCTCCCTGTCGGCATACAGTTTATGGCAAAAGCATTTCATGAAGACGCACTCTTTTTTATTGGAAGTGAGGTAGAGAAAAGCATATGAGCGACCACCCACCACCAAAAGGTGGAGCAAAACCGAGTGCCCCCTCTCCCTCATCGGGGGTGAACATGGAGGTGGTAGTGATTCTCCTCATTTTTCTCGCTCTGTCCGGAGGAGCGGGAATCAGTTTTGCGTTTCTCGACCTGAGTGGGGTAGCTGGTGTGTTACAGCGCGTACATGGGGTACTCGTCACAGTTGCGACCGCTGTTTCCATGCTCGCATTGGTGGTGATCGTTTATGCATTTATGCGTATCCGCGAAATCAGTAGAGAGGAGTCCGTAAAGCTCGGACTCGCACTCAACTGGAACAGCGAGCGCAAGCAAAAAAACGAACGCTGGCTGCGGGTGGAGGGGTACATGGCATCGCTCAGTGCTTCTGATTGGAAGATGGCCATCCTTGAGGCAGACAACATGCTCGACCAAATCGTGGAGCGCATGGGATACCAAGGGGCATCGCTCGGCGAACGAATGAAAAACATAGAAGCAAGTGACTTTCCGTACCTCGACGACGCGTGGAGCGCACACAAGATGCGCAACACCATTGCGCACACTGGCGCAGCATACGAGCTCACGCGGAGCGATGCCGAGCAGACGATCAACGTCTACCACCGTGTATTTAAAGAGCTCGGGTATTTATAGAGGGCTACCTCGATGGAGCTAGGCTCTCCTACTGCCATGTGTGTATGGGGCAAAGAAGGAGGTGCAAGAATATAATAAACAATAATGTCTGAAAACAAACCAGAAATGATTCCCGAGCAAGGTATTCCAGAAACCGCCCCGGCGCTACACGACTGGATTGTTGCCGAGCTTGGTGACACTGAACTTGCGAGGCGCATAAAACAAAGACCGGATCTTACTCAGGAGTTCCTAAAAGGAAACATGCCACCCGCTGAGGGGTTTTTCGAGTTGATTTACGATATTAGCGCCTCAGATCCCGAGCTCGCTAATAAACTTGCTGAATTTGCGGAACACAATGATCGCTTCGTCCCGCTTTCATATCAACGCGTCGAGGGTGCAACTTCAAATGAAGAACGTTCCTCGGAATTGCTCCGTGGGAAATTTTTTGCAACAAAGAATCTTACAGAAAAGGTCTCTGGTGAGCGGGAAAAAACCATACTTGAGCTCGCGATGGTCTCATTTGCTGACGACATCACAAATAAATATCGTGAGCGCTTTGGTCAGGAAACATTTTTGGTAAATCCCAAACAAGTACGGATCATTGATCATGGCGTACTCGAAGACGAGCGGTACGATGGGGTTGCCCCTGTGGGTAAATTCAATTTCTTTGACCAGGGTCTTAAGATAGCGGGGGGGGGAAATGACGACCGCATGAAGTTAAATCTCATCACCCACGAGATGTTTCATTTTAAGGCTTATGGAGCAATACAAAAGTACAAGGATCAAGACCAAGACACACGTGTCGCGAAATTAAGATTTGGGCTAGGTGTCTATGAATCATATGCCAAAAACGGAGCAGTTAAAGCCACTTATTTCAATTGGTTAAACGAAGCGGTGACCGAAGACTTGGCAAACCGCGTCCTTGCGAGAGTTTCCGATGATCATCCTATTTTTGGAGAATTTGTAAAAACCAACAGGGCAAAAGCAAAAGCTTATTTTTCAGACGACGAGAGTCAGTCCGAATTTCTGAAGCGATCTGAATTTGTGGCTGGGTTTGAAAAAGATGAAGACGGTAAGGAGGTACCCATCGCTGCATACATAGAAGAGCGTCGTATGATGTATGGGCTCTTTGGTAAGATGATTGAGAAAAATTCGAGCGAACTTGCTCATCTGTCACATTTCGATGGACAGGAATATTTATTTGAAATGCTCACCAAGGCATACTTCACGGGCAACATCCTTCCGTTTGGGCGACTATTTAATGACACATTCGGCCGCGGGCAGTTTCGTGAGTTTGGACATCTGCAAACTGTCGAAGAGCAGAAAGCGTTCATCGACGCACTCTAATATGGCGAAGTAGTCCCAAAAGGGGGATGCAAAGGTATTGAAACATTACGACTATTTGACAAAATACATGTTTAGGCGTATTCTTTTTAGGGTTTTCAGTTTTTATGGGAGAGATCAAATGCTAACTACTGCCGAGTTTTTTGTCTGGCCAGTCGAATATGCTTACGAACGGCATGAGCCACGAGAGGTGCTCGCGTTGTTAAAACAAATGGATGTCCTGTCACAAGCGCAGGCGCTGCACCTTGATGGGTGCTTCCTCCACTGGGTATTTCAGGTGCTTAGGCGCAAAGAGGACCGTGAGGGCATCTTGGAAGCTCAGTCACTCTTGGAGCTAGCCACAGCACTTTATGGGGAAAAAGATCCAAAAAGCCGCTTCTGTGTTCGCTGGGAAGCTTTCAATGATTTACTCGAAAGCCAGAGGATAACACAGGCTAGCGGTGAGTATGGCTCATTTGAATCACTCACGGAGTACCAGAAGAAAATACTTGCGGTAGTGCCTTTAGTTGGGGGAACGACACAGCTCCAACTGGCCACCACAATGCAATGGTCACCGTTGCACACTACGTACATGCTAAGCGCCCTTGAATCAAGAGGAAAGATCACAAGGAAAAAAGCAGGAGATGACTATTTGATAGAATTGCCCAAATAAAACACGGCAAACGAACCCCAACTATGTTGGGTTTTTTTATTTTTGAGTCGAGTTGTTCGTGCCATTTGAAATGGTTTGTTCTATAATAGAGTGAGCATGGAACATCAAGGGCAACCGGGGGGGCAGTTTGAGCTACCAAAGTTCTCTTCACCCGAGGAGGAGTTAAAATATTTGCGCGAGCGGGTGGCACACAAGGAGCAGCAAATGTGGCAAGAAAACATTCCCGAAGCAACCGAGGCTATTATTTCCAACCAAGTCATCGCATATGGTGCATCTGTGCCAGAAGCGAGGCTCGCAGAGCATATGATCCTCGAGAACCCGCAGTTCGAGGCTGCGGTGGAGCATTTGAGCTCACTTCCTCATCGCGAGAAAGTACGCGAGCTTTATCGCCTGCTTGCGGAGAAGGGAGTACTCAATGCAGTGAAGGTGGCACAGGCGCAGCACAACCCGCACATCGAGGAGGACTTTCATCGTGTACTCGTAGAGTATGTGAAAAGCGGCGCGCTCGTCCCAGGGCTCGACCGTGAGCGGGAGCTCGCAAAGGAGCTGCGCATGAGCGTATACGAAGTCACACTCCCTTTCGCTGGAGCACAAGAGGGTGCACAAAATATTTCGTACAAAGAAGTCGTCAGCGCAATGGAACGCTTCTATATCGGCATGATTCCTCGCGGCGGTGCTTCAGCTGTGCAGTATGGCCCCATCGCGCTCGAGCTTGCACTCTCGAATTTTTCAAACGACATCGTGTTTTACATCACGGTGCAAGAGCACATGAAAGACCTTTTCGTGAAGCAACTCCTCGGTGCCTTTCCCTCGGCCAAGATAGAAGAAAGCCCCGAAGATTTTAATATCTTTAACGAATTCGGTGTTGCCACAGCTTCCTACGCTACCGCATCAGACAAGTTTGTATACCCAATAAATCTGATGGATGAAAGCGCGCAAGACCCGTTCGGAATCATCCTGAACTCATTTACGAGCATCGCGCGCGAGGGGGAGGGTGCGGCAATACAGCTCATAATGTATCCTGACACGGATAATCTCTCTGGGAAAATCACCCACGCCATAGGCCAAATTCGGCAAGGTGTCCCCGCGAGCACTGCGACAAACATCCCACTTGGGGCGACGGGGGCCATCGCCAAAACATTCACCGAATTTTTCCGCACACAAATTAAAGATCAGAAAAAAGACGAAAAATTGGACGGGAGAGCGCAGGAGCAGGGATCGCAGGCTGCTACACTTATGGAAGAGAAGTTGAAGTCACCCATCATTCGTACAAACTTGCGCGTGGTCGTCTCCTCGACGACACGTGAGCGCGCGGATGCCATTCGCACCTCTATCGAGGCTGCCTTTAGCCAGTTCAACCGACCACAGGGTGGGGGAATAAAATTTATTAAAGTCGAGAAAGATAAACTCGAGCAGCTGATCCATCGATTTACCTATCGTGAAGCAACGAACGACGAGGTGCTTGTGCTCAACACACGAGAGGTCGGCACGATATATCACTTGCCAATGATGCTCACACAAAAGGACGCCCCACAACTCAAAACAGTGAAGGCATCATCCGCCCCCGCCCCCGCCGACCTGCCAAGCGAAGGCACACTACTGGGTATGAACAACTACCGCGGCACCTCGCGCGATGTGCGCCTCACCAAGCCCGACCGCCTCCGCCACCTCTACACCATAGGACAGACGGGTACTGGTAAGTCCATTTTTCTCCAAAACCTTATCATGCAGGATATTCTTGCGGGCAACGGCGTGTGCTTCATCGACCCGCACGGGTCTGACGTGCAAGCGATACTCGCCGCCATCCCCCCCGAGCGTATCGACGACGTGATCTACTTCGACCCCTCCTATGCTGCACGCCCATTTGCGCTCAACATGCTCGAGTACGACGTGAACCACCCCGAGCAAAAGATATTTGTGGTCAACGAAATGCTCGCTATATTTAAAAAGCTTTACTCATCGAGCCCAGAGTCTATGGGTCCTGCGTTCGAGCAATATTTCAGAAACGCAACAATGCTGGTGATGGAAGACCCCGAGAGCGGCAACACGCTCCTCGAGATTCCCCGCGTCCTCGCCGACCCCGCTTTCCGCAACATGAAACTTTCTCGCTGTAAGAACCCTATAGTGGTGCAGTTTTGGCGCGACATTGCCACCAAGACATCAGGGGAGTCTGGGTTGCAGAATATGATTCCCTACATTACGAACAAGTTTGACGTGTTTATTTCCAACGACGTGATGCGCCCCATCATCGCGCAAGAAAAGTCCTCGTTCAACTTCCGCGATATCATGGACAATAAAAAGATTCTCCTCGTGAACCTTTCAAAGGGAAAGCTTGGTGAAATGAATGCCAACTTAATTGGCCTCATTATCATCGGAAAGTTTTTGATGGCGGCAATGTCCCGTGTCGACTCGTTTGGTACGAAGCTCCCCGACTTCTATCTCTACGTCGATGAGTTTCAAAACGTGGCGACGCCGTCCATCTCAGCAATCCTCTCCGAGGCCCGTAAATATGGCCTTTCACTCAACCTCGCCCACCAGTTCATCGGCCAGCTTCCCGAGGACATCAAAGACGCTGTCTTTGGCAACGTGGGCAACATGATGGTTTTCCGCGTGGGGGCCGAGGATGCACAGTTTTTGGAATCCCAGTTTGCGCCCATCTTCAAAGCGTCCGACATTATGAAGATCGAAAACTATAATGCATATGCGAAAATCCTCATCAACGGCAAGCCCGTCTCGCCATTCAACCTCAAGATGACCCCGCCTCCAGAAGGGCACCCCGAGATACTCGAGCAACTAAAGAACCTCTCATACCTTAAATATGGACGGGACAGAAAGACGGTCGACGACGCTATTTTGAAACGCTATATGTCTGCGCAGCAGCCAGCCGCACTCGCAACTCTAATGCCGCGACCGCTGCAGCGCCCCCCCATAGAGCCCCTCGTTGCAGCACCCTCGCCTCTCCCCGTTGCGACCCCACCCGCACAGCCATTTGCACAGGCTTTTGCTGCTGCACAGCCATCCACCGCACCCGCAGAAACAGCTAGCCCACTGCCCTAACTCCTATTTTTTGGTACAATGGGTCATAAGTCAGATCGGGGAGAAAACTTTGACAAAGTACTATTTTTTTGATATAATAAATTCATGAGTAGAACACCAGAAAACGACGAGGTGCAAGGAGAAGTGATGGAAGGCCCCGCAGTCGTAGACATAGACGAGCTACGGCGGAAGCATGCATGGGAAGCACAAAACAACACCGTGGTGAGCATGGAGGACTTTCGGGAGATTGAATACATGGACGCCCACTTGCCAGCCACGCGGGCGAGCGAGACTCCCACTTCGCACGAGCCTCCTGCGGCAATTTTGGCCGTTGCCGAAGATTTGCCCCCAGCCGTAGTACACGAGTCTGCATTGGGCAGTGCAATAGAGGATGTACGCCGATCTTTTGGTGTCATTGTCGACATGGTGGAGCGCAGAAAGAGGGCAGAGTACGACTTGCGCGGTGACGGAGAGTGGAATGGCCTCGTGAAGGGTCTTAAAAACATTCGCGCACGCAAAAAAGATATTGACGCAGTCGATGAGGAGACACTCCCACCTGAGACACTCGCGAAGCATCAAAGACTAAAATTGAAGCTGGAGCAAGACAGTACGAGCATGTCCGCGCGTGAATTTGATGCACAAAATTTTGTTGCGCATGCGGACCATGACATTGCCTCACGCATAGCACAGACACTCGCTCGCTTTTCCGCACTCCCCAAAGATCTTCAGGGTGCCATTATGCAGATGGACAAGAGCTACGAAGAGGAGGTGTTTAAAAAATATGACCTTAGCCCTGATGCTGCATCACTTGTAAACATAGAGATGGCTAGGCGAAAGCGAGAGAAGCTCGCACGACTTGCGAGCGTTGCGGGAACACCGGCACTGGCAGACTATAGTCGCGAGGAAATAGAGACGGCACTAACGGAGCGTGGAATTCCTACAGAAAATATTGGTGATGGAATCATCGAGCTTGTGCGAGTGCACAAAGCAGAAGAAGCAGCACGGGTCGCCGAAGGAGTAGCAGCATATAATGCGCGCATGCATGCAAGTACTTCGTCCATTGAGCGCGCTCGCGCAGCGCGCAGCGCAGAGGGCAACACCGCAACTGATGCGGAGGTTGCGGAGGAGGTGAGTGCATTGCATGCCACGCTACCCACACCTGTGCCAGAAGCCGAAGAACTCCCTCCGCCATCTACTCTACATGCGGTGGTGGTGGGTGGCGCATCCGTGCAACCCCTTTCTGGTGTCTACTATCAAGCTGTGGGGGATGAAGCCATCTATGACAAAAAGACCGGCTTGCGCGTAGACAACCCTGACACAGCAGGTGGGGTGGCACCCACGAAAGATCCAATTGACTATCGTGGAACACCCGCGCTCCTTCGTGCCGAGGGTGGACTGATCACTCGTGGCTCCACCACGGACCCCGAGTCTATGCTTGAGCATGCTGCGCTTGAAAAAATTCTTCGTGCAAAGCGAGAGAAAAAAGTGTATCCCAAAGTAGACACCACTCCAGACCCTTCATTAAAATCTTTCTATACCCTGAATGAAGACGGGACTATAAAAAATGACGACGCACAGGTGGAAGCAGGGGAAGTGGTTGCAGCAATGCCCTTCCCAGACGCCCCTGTCGACGAGGCTGTTTCACAAGAAATGATCGACGGGTGGAGTGAGCAGGGGATAGTGATACCCAAAGGGGCTACTGCGGCGGAAGCAAATAAAATAATACGCGATGTCGACGAGGCGCGTGCCATGGAGAGCATTAGAGCAGATGATGCTCGCATTGCAAAGGAAGTAGGTGCAGTGCATACCACCCCACCTACCCCCGTGCCTGAAGCTGAAGAACTCCCTCCGCTTTTGAGTGAAGAAGTCCCGACCATTACCACAACGGAGAATGGGACTACGTACAACAGCGCTCTCGATACACAGTGGGCAAATCGTGCTGTGGGCATCGAAGCCCCCGCATGGTCGCTCGTGGGTGACGAAAAAGAAAGTCCAACCGAAGCCCCTACTACTTCACCCAAAGAGCGCATGGAGCTTGATGAGGTGGGCGAGCAGTGGGCGTCATTTATCACGCGTGAGTATGGACTCGATGTTGACGACAATAATGCTGCACCCCTTCCCCTTCTGGCAGAAGTAGTAGCCAAAGTTGAGGAGCTCGAGTCTCTCGCCATGCACAACCTCGAAATCGACCTGAGTATGGGTGGGGACGAAGTCGTGGAAGCCGAGTCGCATATTGCTGACGCGCTTGCTCTACGCGTAAGACAGGGAGTGTCTTCGCTCGACGCAATCACTGGTCTCATTAGTGGCACCGAAGGTCAAATTAAATTCGCAAAAGAAAGCGGTGATGTTGATGGTGCAAACTATTGGGAGCTCGTTTACCTACCCATACTGCTCAAAAAACTCAATAGCCAGAGCACCGATACAGCATCACCAGACCTCCCCCTCGCGTCGGACGACCCTCGGTGGGTAATGGATGTAAACACCCCGTTTCCCCCGTATCCTCCCGAAAATTTTGAAGAAACAAGAATGCCGATTTCTCCTCGTGTGATACGCAGATTTGAGGGGAAGTTCGGTATTGATGAGGGGGCACTTGAAAAAATCGAGGAGTTTCATGCCTTGAGTACGGGGCAGCAAATGCTTGTATTGCGGAATCTCGAGCAGCTTACGCTTTCGGATATTACCAAAGAGGCAAAGGAAAAGCAGCGCGCGGAGTGGGGCAATACCAAGTGGTGGAAACGTGGGGTACAAATGGCCGCTTCTTTTGGCATGAAGCCTGAGGTCCGCATTGCGGAAATAGAGAAAGAACTCCTCGCATCTTCTCGGAGTCAAATCAAGCATTCACGCAATCCAGAAGACGTACGCCGTCGTGCAATGACTCTGGGCTACATCGAGTCTCTTTCGGAGGTTGCAGCGTCGAGCCCAGAGGTGGTGATGGAGAAAGGTGAAATGCGCATCAACTACGTCTCCATAAAAGAGCAGTATGCGCTGGCAGAACACGACGGCTTTACCCACGAAAACATTGCTGCCATCGAGGCATTTAATAAAACGGCAACCGACTTTGCAAAGATCCCACATGAATGGGGGTATGACGATGAGTCTGTGGGGCCAATCATGGGATCACTCACCAGAGCATTAGATGACAGTCTGAGTGTTTTTCGTCGCAAGCGTCCAGATGAAATGAAAACCAATCGTGAGCTTTACGAGCAGTCAAAGCATGCATATGACCGTGCGCGTGCGGGGCTCCTCGAGCTCTCTGTGCAAAAGTTTGAAGCACGAGGAGAATCAAAGCCCGAAGAAAGAGCAATGCTTGAGATGAATATCCTCGACGAGCGCGTCACACTCAATCAGCTTTTTAATACGCATCCCGATGCAGAGACTGCGCTACAGAGCATTGAAGACCACTCTGTGTGGCGACGAGGAATGAAAGAATTCTGGAAGGCCAGAGGCAACTTCATTGCATACGGTGCGCTCGGACGAGCTGCGACGGTCACCGCTGCGAGTGCCCTTGCTGTCCCAACGATGGGGGCGTCGCTCCTTGCGCTCGGCGCAGTTGGTGGTGCGGGACTCATGGTGGGAAACAAGATTGGGGA
Organism: Candidatus Lloydbacteria bacterium; assembly: GCA_043756785.1. Classification (GTDB taxonomy): domain Bacteria; phylum Patescibacteriota; class Minisyncoccia; order Phycocordibacterales; family UBA6899; genus MHLP01. The sequence continues at coordinate 10,824 of JAYUQK010000050.1, forward strand.
GACAGAGGGAAAACGCCTGATGAAAGGGCGCCGCCTAAGCGGGCGCATGAGCGAAGAGGACGAGCGCGAAGAGGTCGTGTATATGAATGAAAGTAAGGGCATTGCGGAAAAAAGAAAAATAAAAGAATTTACCGACGCAGCATTTTTCGTCGACCGTATTGAACGACTAGTTGCAAAGTCCAACACTGAAAAAGATCCGACCGCATTTGCATTGGTTGAAAAAAAGATCGCACAAACAACCGCACTGATGGCGGCGAAGCTCGAGGCGGGGATGATCAACTTCGGCGGCTCGTCGCTTGGCGACACGGACCTACGCCGAGGCGATACCATCGCCAATAGGCTTTCATTCATGCAGGCCATGGCGCGTGGGACTATTGAAACAACCGTCGACCGAGATGTGTTCGACGCCCACGCCGAGCGGCTCATTGGAGTCCGTGAGGCGCGCATCGAGGATGTGCGCAAGGCGGAGGTAAAGCAGATCGCACGCACCGCAGCCTTTTGGCGTGCTGGGTTCGGTTTGGTCGGTGCGGGGATTCTGCAGCAGATTGCC
>JAYUQK010000051.1:0-3948 GCA_043756785.1 Candidatus Lloydbacteria bacterium
AGCACTTTTTTTGAAATCATGACCTTGTTTATGAAAATTATGTTTGTATAGAGCCACTATATCCTAAAATAGCATCACTTTTTACCATTAAGCCGAAAAAGCCCACTATGACATAGCCTTAAATAGGCTTCTTTCCTTGGAGATATTTATGGTGTCTTTAGTAAGGTCTATTTTTTCTTTGATTGCTCTGGCTATCTGTCTCACCCCACTATGGGTTTGGTTGGGCATGCGTCACATCATGGTGCCACAGGGTTTTTGGCAGGAACTCCTTCTCGGCGTCATCGGCTTATGGGCACTCGGTGGGTTTCAGGTTCTCGGGCTGTTCTTTTTCTTGGTAGCGCTGGCTTTTATTTGGAGGCGCTAAAATACGACATGCGAACCCTGCATAAGTGGGGTTTTTTTGTTCTCCGGACGCGTACTGGTATGATGGGGTACATGGTTGCAAAAACACACTCCAAGCGGCTCGTACTCTTTGATGCGCATGCCATCGTGCATCGGGCGTATCATGCACTGCCGGAGTTTGCCACGAAGGCGGGGGAGCCCACGGGCGGGCTCTATGGCCTCTCAACGATGCTCATGCGCTCGATACAGGACTTCGCCCCCGACTACATGGCTGCCTGCTACGACTTGCCAGGGCCAACTTTTCGCCACAAGGAATACAAAGAGTATAAGGCAGGGCGCGCAAAGACAGACGAAGCGCTGAAGCAGCAGCTCGAGCGCAGTCGCGACATCTTTACCGCATCATATTCCTATCTACGACAAGCCTGGGTTCGAGGCAGACGACATGCTCGGCACTATCGTGGAACAAACGAAAAATATTAAAGACCTCGAAATTCTCATTGTGACCGGCGACATGGATACGCTCCAGCTTGTGTCGGGTAAGCGCGTGCGGGTGTACACATTGCGCAAGGGCATCAACGACACGATTGTGTACGACGAAGAAAAAGTGATGGAGCGTTTTGGATTTCTCCCTCCACAGCTTACCGACTACAAAGGGTTGCGCGGGGACCCGTCCGATAACATTATCGGCATCGCGGGGATTGGGGAGAAGACGGGGGGTGACCTCATCCAGAAATTTGGAACGATCGAAGGGATATACAAGGCGCTTAAAAAAGACAAGCAGGCGGTCATCGACGCAGGCATCAAAGCGCGCATGGTCGATCTTTTAATTGCTGGCGAAGAAGACGCGCTCTTTTCCAAAATGCTCGCCACTATTCGCCTCGATGCACCCATCACCTACGTGCTCCCGAAGGAGACGTGGAAGGAGAGCTTCACTGCCGACAAAGCAATCGTACTTTTTAACCAGCTCGAATTCAAAACATTGGGTGCACGAGCGAAGCAGCTCATGTCCGAGGATAAAACGACAGAAAAGAGCGCGTCATCTGAAAAAACTACTTCAAATAAAGAGCGCGCCGCCACCACGGAGGTCGATCAGGAGTTGTTGCGAAAGACTGCTGTCGGACTGTGGGTGCTCAACTCCGACCTCACGACGTCGGGCGTGGCCGAGATAGTCGACCACACGGGAGAGAGCGACCTCGCACATGCGTACGAAAAAATTATGGGCGAGCTACGATCGTCAGGCTTGATGCATATTTATGAGGATATTGAGCTGCCGCTTTTTCCTATTCTCGCGCGTGCACAAGAGAAGGGGATGCTCATCGACGTTGAGTTTCTCAAAAAACTTTCTGTTGACTACCATGCGCGGCTCACGAAGGAGGAAAAAGAAATATATGCGCATGCGGGCGAGACATTTAATATCAACTCCCCAAAGCAGCTCGGGGTAGTCCTCTTCGACAACATGGGGCTCACCGCAAAGGGCATGAAGAAGACGGCCGGGGGCGCACGTTCTACGCGTGAGTCGGAGCTCGAGAAGCTCCGCGACGCGCACCCCATCATTACCTCGATACTTGCGTATCGCGAGTTGCAAAAACTCTTGTCCACGTACATCGACAACATCCCACTCTCTGTGGACGAGGGTGGGAGAATTCACGCCACGCTGCATCAAGACGGCGCCTCGACAGGAAGATTTTCGTCTTCAAACCCGAGTGTGCAAAATATTCCCGTGCGGGAAGGCTTGGGTGCCGTTATTCGCAATGCGTTTGTCGCCCCACCAAAGCACCTGCTTATTTCCTTTGATTATTCGCAAATAGAGATGCGGGTACTCGCCATGCTCTCAGGCGACCCTGGGCTCACGGAGATATTTCAGTCTGGGGAGGATATTCACACATCGGTTGCCTCGCGCGTATTTCGCGTAAAGCCACAAGACGTCACAAAAGAAATGCGCCGCCGCGCAAAGGTCATCAACTTCGGTATCATCTACGGCATGGGTGTCTCGGCGCTAAAGACCAATCTCGGCTCCACACGCGAGGAGGCACAACAATTTTATGACCAATATTTTATTACTTTCCCTAAAATCGCCGCCTATTTCGATGAAGTAAAAAAAGAAGCGACCAAAATAGGCTACACTGAAACAATATTTGGCCGCCGCCGTCATTTTCCCAACCTTCGCTCGCGCATCCCATTTATGAAGGCAATGTCGGAGCGCATGGCGATGAATGCGCCACTCCAAGGTACTGCAGCTGACTTTGTGAAGATCGCAATGGCACGAGTCGACCGCGCGCTCAAGGAAGAAGGTCTTGCCGACGACGCGGCGCTTATTCTGCAGGTGCACGACGAGCTCATCCTCGAAGTAAAAGATAATTCAAAGGTGGTCGCGAGGGTGATCGAGGTCGTAAAGAAGGCAATGTCCTCTGCAAACCAAGGCACAAGGGGCGAGCACATCCCACTCATAGTAGACAGCAAGCAAGGCACCCGCTGGGGAAGTTTGGTGTAGGGGTGGGTATTCACTAAGTTAGAAAAAAGCACAGCCGAACGATAATCATGGCAAATCCAGGAATGTATGTGCCGAAGGTCTTGGTTTGATATAAAATTGTTTTCAAAGCGAATGTATTCCCAGGCGGAAATCTGATTGCAAAACGGTCGAGATAGTTAATTATTTGCGAAGTCCGTAGAGCACTCTTCACATCCCACATCAGCACCATCAGGAAGTTTTTCTACATCAGAGCCATTCTTCATGTAGTAGTTCGCGTGCTTGAAGCAGAGAAGCATGTTCCTTTCTTTTGTTTTTATACGCCATTGTGCAGGGAAATTCTGTACCATTCAAATATTATACAGTCTGAAATGCATATGACAAACGACCACGATACTAATGGCAATTGCAGGAATGTACGTGCTAAAAGTGTTTGTATAAAAAATTTATAATATGCTACGTGAAGCACACAGATAAATCAGAAAATACGCACAAGAAGAATCAGAAAAACCAGTAAAGTGGAAAAGTTGTGTATAAACTGTGAATATCCGGAGTTTAAGCTCAAATTCTAGCAAAACGGCATACTTACTAATATGCTTGTATTGCTATGTTTTTGAGTTTTCATGAACCAATTGCGCATTGATGCCATTGTGCGTCTACAAAAATAAGCACATGTATCTGCATAACTAGGAGTATTTGCTGAATTATGTTATCATACCAGAAGTGCTCATTTAGGGCACTATAAAAGGGTAAACAAAGAGATATATGGCATTTGAAAAATTTGAAAACAGACACACACGAGTTGAAGAGAGAATTACTCTTACAAGGTCAAATTCCATCGGCTTTCCATCTCGGTTCTATCACGATAACAACGTGAAGGATTTCAAGTATGCAGTACTGTATTGGGATGCCAACGACAAGGCAATCGGGATTCACCTCACAAATGACGAAGCTGAGAAGAAGAACGCCTTTTTAATTGCACGAAGTAAGGAGGGGTACGGTGGCTCTGTTTCAATTAAAAGCTTCCTTCGTCACTACAAAATTGATCCCATTCTTTATTACGGGCGCTACGAGTGGAAGAAGGTTGAACAGGGTGAAACGGGAGACTTATTCGTAATAAACCTTCAGCCAGCTAAGCC
>JAYUQK010000052.1:0-3944 GCA_043756785.1 Candidatus Lloydbacteria bacterium
CGCATATACATAATGACCGTGCGTAGATATTCTGCATGGCTCCACGTGAGCGGCGCCGCACCTATCTGCTCTCTCGTGTAGGGGTTGAGCTGCTCCGAAAGAATTCCGGAGTGGAGTGTGTTGCGCTCGACCCAGTTGAGGTCGGCGCGCACGAGGTCAAGGTCGTGGTCATTTTTTGCTATGGCAATCGCGTGTTGGGTGTACCACAGTGTAGTGATAAACCAAGGATTGCCGGGGACGTCGGCACCCGTCCGATAGTACTGGTCGCCGTCATAGCGCGCGATACCACCTGCAGGCGTCGCAATGCTGAGGTGTTTTTTAGTTTTCGCAATGGCGCGCAGGAGGCGCTCGTCGTCGGGGGCGAGCACTCCAAAAAGGAAAATACCATATGCACTCGATGCATCCACGGTGCGGTCTTCCGTCATCACACCCGCACTGTCAGTTGTGATAGAGCGAATAAAGTATCCCTCTTCGACGTCATAAAGGTGCGTGATGATGGCCTCTTTCATTTCGTCAGCAACTCGGTCGAAGTTGTGCTCATTGCGATCTTTCCCGAGAATCTCCGCAAAGCGTGCAGCCACCTTAAGGCCGGCGTAGACCGTCGCCGCAGTGTAGGTGTGCACGCCGAATTTTTCTTCCCAAAGATTGTATGATTGCTTGGGGAGTCCTGTGTATGGGTCGCGATATGAAGCGAGGAATGTTGCCGCCTTAAGAATGAAGGAATTATAAATTGACTCAATATAGTCGAGGTCTTTCGAGGAAAGCCAGTGCTCCCACAGTGCCCAGAGTATCAGCGCCGTTTCGTCTTCTTGTATGGGGAGCTCTGGGTGCCCACTCACCATGTAGCCGTGCCACGAAGACCCGAGGGACATATCTGCACGATACTTGTGCATCAAATAACCATCCTTCGTGACAACGGTATTACAAAAATCAAAAAACTTGCGTGCACTGTGCCTGTCACCGAGCCAGTCGAGCGTCACTGCGACGTATGCCGCGTCGCGGGGCCACACGTATGCATACGTATCGCGCCCCCCCTGCAGCATGTCGGAGTCGCCCGAGGCAATGATACCCCCATGCTTGTCGACGTGGCTACGTAAGTAAAATTGTGACTTCTTGAATAGGTCGATTACGTTGTCTCCAAGGCCATAATAGTTCCAAGGGTTTCGCTCCACCCACGCACTCCAATAGTCGCGCGCAGTACGCATCACTTCGTCTGGTGTATTCGCAAACACATATTGGTTGAGCTCCTTGGCTTCATCAACCGAGTGGCCCATCGTGAGCCAGTAATGAAACGTTTCGACACCCTCACCCTTGATGCGCATATTCATACTGACAGTGGAGTCGACGCTGCCGTGCTCTATGGCATTCTTAGAAAGCACACCATCTTCAGCGTCTTTGTACGTCCCCTCCTTGCCCTCGATACCAAATATTCCCACGGTGTAGTCGGAAAGGCCACGCCCGTCTGCAAACGCGTTCGCGAGGAATGCGCGGCGACCCTCGTAGTGGATGACCGCATTCGTTTGTGGGTCATAAAATGCCGTATCTCCTTTTTCAGAGTGGTAGAGCTCAAATTGATGGTTAAAAAACACGCGAACCTCACGCTCGTAATCCTTGCGGTTGTGGACTTTTACTTTGCGTAAAAAAATATTTTTCTCATGAGAAAGCACGTCAGTAAAATGGATCTCCAGCCCAAGTGGGGACGAAAAAGCACTGGTAAGGCCCGTGAAGGCGATATCTGAGCGCACATCTATCTGCCATGAATTGTCGTCGAGCCACGAGAACTGCCCGTCCACCCACACCCCAATACGATGGGCGTTGGACCCCCCCGCTTGATTTTCAAGTCCTACGTATGGAAAATAAATATCCCGCACCCGCGCATACGCGTCAGTGCAAATAAGTACTGTTCCATTCCCAAATGACAAGGACTTCGCCATCCATTTATTTTACCACAACAATGCACTATTCGCCGAGTCCTGTGGCAGTGCGGATTTGCGCCATCTTTGTTTGCGCTTTCGCGCGAGCATCCATGCCGCCTTCGCGAAGAATCTCCTGCACAATCTCGGGGTGAGACTGGAAGTGGTCGTACCGCTCTCTGTGTGGAGCAATCCAGTCAAAGAACTTTTCAGATAATGCCTCCTTTGCTTCTTTGTATCCATACCCCACATTTTGAAACTTAGCGCGGAGCTCAGCATCCTCAACTGCCGTGAGAAAAAGTTTGTGGATATTATAAATATTGTTTTCGTCGGGATTTTTTTTATCCTCAGGCCTTGCGCTGTCGGTCACAATGCTCATGATGCGCTTTTTTGTTTCCTCGGGAGCGCCGAAGAGCGGAATATGGTTGTTTTTGCTTTTGCTCATCTTCCCTCCGTCTACCCCAGGCACCGTAGCAACATCTTTTTTAATGAATGCTTGTGGGAGGGTGAGCAGATTTCCATATGCGCGATTGTATTTACCCGCGACCTCTCGAGCTATTTCCACATGTTGCTCCTGGTCGCGCCCCACCGGCACCACTTCGCCGCCATAGATAAGGATATCTGCAGCCATAAGCACAGGATAGTCAAAGAGCCCGACGTTCACGTCTTTGTTTTTTGCATCTTGGTCCTTAAACGCATGTGCGAGCATAAGCATCGGCATCGGGGTAACGGTGTTCAGTATCCACGTGAGCTCGTGTACTTCGGGTACGTCAGACTGTCGAAAAAGTCTTGCCTTCTTTGGGTCAAGGCCAAAAGCGAGATAGGTGCATGCAGCGTCGGTAGTGTGCTCCATGCGCTCTTTTGCGTTCACGAGCGAGGTCATGGAGTGGTAGTCGGCGATAAGCACATACGCGTCGTAGGCGTCGTCATTACCAAGCGCGATGTTTTGCTGTATGGCACCGAAGTAGTTGCCAACATGGAGCTTCCCACTCGACTGAATCCCTGAAACCAATACTTTTTTTCCTGCCATGATTCTGCAATTTTACCAGAATATTCCTGACCCCGCCACTTTCACGAAGAAACACCACAGACCCCACAAATTTTAATTACGTTAGGACATGAGGTCGCATGTTCTACTGTAATTTCTGTGTTCAAAAAATCCGCAGATGTGCCTCTGCGGATGGTTATGGGTGGCTTCTTGTTTACATGCCGAAGATGTTTGCCTCGTACAGTGCGGTGACGAGTTTTTCCCTGTCGGGATTGAGCCGAAGCATGAGGTCTTTGATCTCCGCCCCTGAGAGTGTTTTCAATTCACTAAATTTGTCATTGGGGCGATGGAGCGCATCATAGACGTCGGCGAGTGCGACGATGCGGGCATGTTCGGCGATGAGGAGCTGTGTGGTGGGGGGTGAATATGCGTGAAGAAACTTGGGTGGTCGCTTTGGGTATCCATCGTCCTGAAACGAATGATGGCGCACCATGGTGTCCGCCGTGAAATCAAATCGTCCACGCAATATGCGGTACCCGTCGAGTACGTGCCCCTCGATTTCTCTCTGGTCTTTTTTTGACCAATTTTCCACCCTTCCAAGTGCCGAAAGACAAACTTGGCATTTTCCCAGATCGTGCGTTGCACCCGCCATGAGGAGGGCGCGTTCATCGCGGTGGGTGAATTGCCCTATTTTTCTCGCGAGTAATCCAACCCGCAGTAAATGCAGGTAATGCAAGTGCGTCGTTGGTTCTTTATCCCGCAGTGGGGTGAGAAAGGAAGAAAGTGCCTGTTGATCTTTTTCTTTTACCCCACACTCGGCACAGGCGGTCTGAAATTCAATTTGCGTTATATTCATGAACATTCTCCAAAATCTCTATTTTGAAACTAGTACGAAAGTATGCCCTTGTAAAAAAACACGTAGCAGTAACGGGAGTACCCAGAGTTTCTTTTATTACTCGCTCGTTACGCCGTCAAATTCCTCGTCATGGTGCACCGCCTCCCGCTTCGTGGTGCGCACGATGCCGTCTTTGTGGTGTGGAGGT
>JAYUQK010000053.1:0-11069 GCA_043756785.1 Candidatus Lloydbacteria bacterium
CCGTTTTTTAACCATGGTAGCTAATTTCTAACAGTTTTGTGGCTTAACAACAAGACGGAAGGGTCAAATTGAGCCACGATTTTTGTATATTATGCCAAAGTTAATGACAACTCGTTGAGAGCGACCATCTCCGCGAGTCATTCCGCTTAGTTCCCAGCTATTTGCCGTGTCATCAAGCCGCTTCGCGCTAGTCAATTGAACGCAAGTGCTCATGCCAAAGCTCCGCTCATCACCGAAGCCAAACTCTACGGTGCGGAGACCGTGCTCGGTGTCCCGCAACGAGCGCTCGATCACCTCCCACGAAGGACCATTATAGATCCTGATTACTGTTTTCTTTTGTGTCATACGACACTCCTTGTAACGAACAAATCCTTTTGTGTGGCAGGATTCTTACCACCAGACTTCTTGCGAAGCGACCTATCCATACGGAGAGGAATTAGCTTTAATATACACTGTTTTGGTAAAATTGTCAACTACAATAACTTGACATGATTAAAAAGTGATGTACTATGAAACATAGAGATAGGTCATTGTAATTACTTACTGGAGGCGAAAATGTCTACATTTTCTCGGTCTGTTATTGCGCCTGTTGTGGCATTGCTATTCTTTTTTGTGAGTGCGCCATTTGCACATGCTGAGGATATCTCAGCTCAGGATGTGGAGGCAATTTTTGCACGCTACTTGGCAGTTGGGCAGAATGATGTTGATGTGCAAATCATCACACGGGGTTCTATCGGTGTGGCGCGCATTCGCCAAAGCAAAGACGGCTCTTTTGCCTGCTTCATTTCTGGGCTTGGTACGAGAGGAGGTGTCGATGCCGAAGTCGTTCGACTTGTACAGAAGGGAAAGATGATTCATGAGTTCACGCACTGCCTCATCTCCCCCCATGTCGGAATAGTTTTCGAGAAACCGACCAATCTTCCGATGCAGGTCGCTGTCGATATGACAACGTTGACACACGAGAGTATTGCCGATGCTCGTTCAATAATTGAGATTTTCCGGAAAGATGGACCAAGTGAAGCATCTCGCTATGCCGACCACTTATTCCGGCTTCGCGCTAATCCAGGTGCCGCTACACACTCCACAACCACTGCGGTCGACAATGCGCTCAAATTTATTTTGTCGAGCCCGCAGGAGATGAGTGACGCTGATGCCTTTCTGCATGCAATCCAAATTGGAAGAGTGGGCGCCGAGAAGACATTCCGAAAACTACTCACTGACAATGGTCACGGGGAAGTGATGGAGTCGGCGCTCGTTCAAAAAACGCTTTCAGAGCTTGATGTCGGACTCGCGCATGCACGTACTGGATTCACCAGTGGTCGGCATAAAACAAATGCCATCACCATTCGGATGAAGTACGAAGGCTATTCTCCACTGGATCATCATGTGTTTGTTGATGACAACGCTACGGTGCGCAAGGTGCCAGTGATTGGGATGGAGGGTGCACGTGATTTCGATGCATTCAAAACACTTGTTACCGCACCAAATACTGATGAGCATCGCTACGCTGTCCTCGCCCTCTCAAAGCACAACAGACTCAGTATGCGGGACCTCAATATCACTCGTACGCATTTTGAGCGCTTTGTGGAAAACTATTCCAAAAAGGAGCCGAGGAATCGCACAATCGTTCTAGGGATTATAGAAAGAGTGATCAAGAATTCAGATCGCGCATTTGGCATGAACGAAGTCTTCAATGAGATAGTGCGGGAACTCATGCGGACATTTGAGTAACAACGGGTCACCGTAGTTAAAACCACCTTTCGGTGGTTTTTTTGCTACTCCTGCGCGTATCACACCGACTGTATCTTGGCAAAAATTTGAATTCCCAATTTGACCAATGACAATTATGTAGCTGGGGCAGGATTCTCGCCACCAGACTTCTTGCGAAGCGACCTATCCATACGGACAGGAATTAAATTTAATATGCACTGTTTTTGGTAAAACTGTCAACCACTAAGACCATCATATGCAAAAATAAGTAACGATGCTAGTCTGTAGTGGGAACAGCAAAAGGAGAATGTACGTGAACACAAAATCGCTAATCGGCATGGCGGAGGGGGTAGCAGTCCAGATAATTAATGCTGCTGGCTTCAAGGCATTTATAGCAGCGCGCGATGGGGTAGGCTTCGTTTGCACGGCAAATATGGATCCAATGCGCGTAAAGCTCACAATAGAAGACGGCATCGTCACCGAAGCGTGCGCCAGGTAAGGGTACTCGCCAAACATCCGCCCCGAATAGGCGGATTTTTCTTCGTGCAAAATCATCCACTTTATGTAGAATAGGGCAATGAAAGAAAGTGGGGCGAAAAATAAAAGAGATATTATCATCGTACAGGATGGAAACACGGTGCTACGGGCTATTGCAGAGCCGGTCACCAAAAATGAATTTGGTTCAAGGGCACTACTGCAGACCATCGACGACATGAGCACCGCACTCGAAGGAGAGTTTGACGGCGTCGCTATTGCAGCGCCACAAATAGGGGTGTCGCTGCGCATCTTCATCGTTTCACAGAAGGCATTCGCACTCGACGAAAATGCAAAACCCATTCCGGGAAAGGTGCAAAAAGGGATGGATAAAAACATGGTCTGTATCAACCCCGAAATCATTAAAACGTCGCGCAAAAAGGTGAAGGTACCCGAAGGCTGCCTCTCGGTGCGGTGGTACTACGGCAACACAAAGCGCCACGAGAAGGCGATGATACGCGCGTACGACGAGCACGGCAAAATATTTACCTACGGGGGTGCTGGGCTTATCGCACAAATATTCCAGCATGAGGTCGACCACTTAAACGGCATACTTTTCGTGGACCATGCCACGGAGATAGAGGAGCTCACGGAAGAAGAGATTGTTAAAATTCAAGAAAAAAATGCAGAAACAAATGCATAATCCCCGCTTTGCATTTTTTGGCACACCAGAGTTTGCAACAATTATTCTCGATGAGCTTGAGTTGAAGGGTTTCCTACCGAACGTGGTGGTGACTGCACCCGACGCTCCTAAGGGCCGCAAGCTCGTCGTCACCAAAAGCGAGGTACGCATCTGGGCAGAAAAGAGAAACATTCCCGTACTTACCCCCACCACACTACGCGATGGAAAATTTGGGGAGCATATCCTGCCTTTTGACTGCACGCTCTTTATTGTCGCCGCATATGGGAAAATAATACCCAAAGAGGTGCTCGACATACCGAAACACGGCACCCTCAACGTGCACCCCTCGCTCCTTCCGAAATTCCGCGGCGCATCCCCCATCGAGTCGGCCATACTTTCTGACGAGCCACACACGGGAGTGAGCATCATGGTGCTCGACGAGGAGATGGACCACGGCCCCGTACTCGCACAGCGTGAGCGCATCATCCTCGACTGGCCACCAAAGGGCAGCGTGCTCACGCGCGACTTGGCGCATTTTGGAGGTGCGCTCTTGGCAGAAATAATTCCCGAATGGATGAATGGACTCACCCCCCACGCTCAGGACCATGCGCGCGCAACCTTCACCAAAAAAATACACAAGGAAGACGGGCGTATCGACCTCACCCTCGACCCGTATACGAACTATAAAAAAATCAGAAGCTACGATGAGTGGCCTGGCACATTTTTCTTCGTACTACATGCGGGGAAAAATGTGCGCGTACGCATCATCGACGCAACATATGCAGATGGGAAGCTCGCCATCACCCGCGTTGTGCCTGAAGGGAAAAAGGAGATGTCATACGAAGACTTTCTCCATGGGTATCGGTAGTTATCGATTGACGGCTATCGGTCGATAGTCACGCTGTGCACGAGCACGGGCACCACGGGGACTTTCTTCTCTCCAATAGATACTTTATTGATAGCATCCACCACAGACATTCCCTCTGTTACTTTTCCAAAAATAGTATACTTGCCCTCCATTTCTTTTGCCTGCTCTGCAACAAGAATAAAAAACTGGCTCCCGTTCGTCTTTGGGCGACCAAGGTTGGCCATCACCACGACGCCACGCTCCATTTTCACGCCACGTATTTCGTCATCGAACACGTAGCCTGGGCCACCAGTACCATAGAGCTCTTGGTCGGACTCGCGAGAAAGCGGGTCGCCACCCTGTATGAGGAGCCCGGGGACGACGCGGTGAAACTTTGTGTTGTCATAGAAGCCCGCCTGCGCAAGTGCCGTGAAGTTGTTGACCGTGGTGGGCGCCTGTGGACGCAAGAGTGTGAAGCGAATCTCGCCTAGTGACGTGTCGAGCACCACCACCCTTGCTTGCTTTCTCATATATGCTCCCTCCGAAGAAAACGCTGTCTCTTCGATGCTCGCAGTATGAATGAGTGTCACAAGTAGATAGCCAATAGAAATTGCCACAAACAAGAGCGTGCCCCAGTACACAATCTCGTCGAGCGTCAGCCTACGTAAGTGGATATTCATGAATATGTTATGCGCCTGTCACGCGGCGCTTCATTTCCCGCGCACCTCTCTTCTCCAGTGTGCTTGTTTTCACATGGTGGCGCAGCACCTCACGCACAATCATATCTTTCATTTTATCTATCGCAGCATAGAGGTCGGGGGCTTTTGCCACCGCGCGAAAATCTTTCTTTTTCACATGAAAGGTGACCTCGGCGTAGAACACCTCTTTCCCCTCTTTGTGGTGCTTGGACGTTTTGCCGATATCAAGTCGGGCAATCTGACTCTTTTCTTTCGCATCTAAAACACGATCAAGCTCTGCCATGCGTTTTGTCAGATATGCGTCTATTGCATTAGTGTGTTCAATATTTGTGGCCTTAATGGTGAGTCGCATGGCGAGGAAAGTTAGGAATATGTGGACAGTATAGCGAGAAAAGACACTGCACACAATGTGTTATACTCCACAATATGGAACTCTGGCATGCAGTGGTATATGGCGTCGTCGAAGGGGTCACCGAGTTTCTCCCCATCTCCTCGACAGGGCACCTCATGCTCGTGACACAACTATTGGGGAACGACTCTGCCTTCATCAAAAGCTTTGAAATAATGATTCAGCTCGGTGCGATACTCGCTGTCGTGTGCCTCTACCCCAAGCGGCTACTTGCCGAGAAGGCAACGATACTGCGCATCGCGAGTGCATTTATTCCCACCGCAATACTTGGGCTACTTTTCTACAAAATAATCAAAACGTACCTCTTGGGGAATGTCGCGATCGTACTGATTGCACTTTTTGTGGGCGGAATAATTATTATTCTTTTCGAGCACTTTTGGAAAACAAAAAAACAGGCACCCACACTACGGATAGAAGACCTTTCACTCAAGCAGTCGGCGCTACTCGGAATAGTCCAGTGTGTTGCATTCATCCCTGGGGTGTCACGCTCCGCGGCGACGATATTCGGTGGAATGTTTTTCGGACTCTCGCGCCGTGAGGCGGTGGAGTTTTCATTCTTTCTCGCAGTGCCCACCATGGCCGCCGCCACAGGACTCGACCTCCTCAAAAACTATCAGACATTCACCCTCGACAACCTCAGCTTCCTCTCTGTCGGATTTGTCACTGCGTTTGTCGTGGCACTCGTCGCGGTAAAATGGCTCACCCACTATGTCAGCCAAAATGACTTCACGATATTTGGTATATACCGCATACTCATTGCATCCCTCGGATATATCATTTTCTACTATTAACTTCCTCGCGAGGAGTAATCACGCTATGATGGGTGCATGAATAAACGCATATATATTTTGGGAGGAGGTGCGGGCGCCCTCGTGTGCATCGCCCTTTTGTTTGCCATCATGGCCAATCAAAAAGTTATACGGGTTGACCAAGTAAATATTCCCGTAGCCATCGAGGCAATCCCAGAGACAAATGCAGCATCTACTCCTACCACGACGGATGCGCAATCAAATCCACTATTTACCCTCCGCTCGCCAGAGCGCGGGACGACGATCGAGAGCCCGCTCACCCTTTCTGGACAGGCGCGCGGGATGTGGTTTTTCGAGGGGTCATTCCCCATACAGCTCCGAGATGCTAATGGGGCAGTACTCGCAACTGCAGTTGCACAAGCAGATGGAGAATGGATGACGGAAGAGTTTGTTGAGTGGAATACAGTCCTCACGTGGAGCACGGCGTCAACCACAGCGACCAGTGGCACGCTGATATTCAAAAAGGACAACCCGAGCGGGATGCCCGAGCATGACGCCTCGGTCGAAGTCCCCGTCCTATTCAAATTCAAATAGCTAGCCCCTAGCACCTATAGCCCCATGGGTACCTCTATCAACAGCACATCTGCGTCTGTGTTTGCCATTATCGAAATTGCATCCTCGCCGCTTATTTCCATTGAGTCCCCCGCGAGAAGCGCGTCGCTCCCAACCGAGACTTCCCCAGTGATGACAAATAAAAATATGCCGCTTGAGCGGTTGCTCACTTCATATGGGACGAGTGCCCCTTTGTCTAAGCTCGCACGCAAAAACGCAGCATCTTGGTGAATGAAAAGTGCATCTTCTTTTTGAATTCCAGACACAAGGAGTTGCAACTTATTCATACGACCACTTTCTTTAAAGCTCTGCTGCGCATATGAGGGCATCAGTGCGCGCTTTTTTGGATACATCCATATCTGCAGAAGCTCCACCTGCGACCCACCATGGTTCCACTCGCTATGGTTGATACCCGTGCCCGCCGTCATCACCTGCACTTCACCCACCGCAAGCTCGGCCTTATTGCCCATCGAGTCTTGATGCGTGAGCACCCCCTGGAGCATGATGGTCACTATCTCCATCTGCTCGTGATGGTGGAGAGGAAAGCCCGCCCCTGCCTCGATGGTGTCTTGGTTGAGTACACGTAGGACACCAAAATTCATGCGGTTGGGGTTTAGATATTCAGCAAAGCTGTACGAGAAACGCGAAGAGAGCCATCCGAGCTCGCTTTTCCCCCTCGCGCCACTGCGTTCTATCTTTCTCATATGCTAAAGTATACGCGCCTTCAGCGCTTCCGCAAAATGCGCCCACGTTATAGAATGAAAACATGCAACACCTGAAAAATAGGATTCTCCACTCAAAACGCACCCTCGCAGTAGCCGTATTCTCTATGCTTGTAGGGGTGGCCCTCGGAGCATTTTTTCACAAAGAAACTGTCGTCGTGCGCGAAGGCACCGCCGACACCCCCGCAGCAATGAACTCGGTGCACCTGATGGTGGACGACGGCACTCGCGTGCGCACATGGAATACCGTCTCATGGCACGAGACAATGTCGGCGGTAGACCTCCTCGAAGCCGTCTCTCGTGTGGGGGAGATAGCGCTGCTCACCACCACAGACAAAAAGCGTGGCCTCATTGTCGCCGCCATAGACGGCGTCGCGAGCGACGAAACACTCGGCACCCGCTGGCGCTTTTGGGTAAACAATGTCTACGAGCCCCGCGAAGCAAGCAGATACTATCTGAAGCCTGGAGATATCGTGGTCTGGAAATACACCGAAGACCCCACAAACTAAATTGGGCAACAAAAAGCCGCGCATCTCGCGCGGCTGCTTTCTTGGCTTATGCCACCTTCGTAGCTGCCTCGTTTTTGAGAAACCATGCGGGCATCTGTGCCTCGAATGAGCGGAGGATGTGCGCGGGTACTCTACCTGAATTACGTGGGTAAATTCGATGGCTATAATAGCCTTCGATCCAAGTTGAGGGAGGATTGCGTCCTTCAAGCAGCACGGGAGAGTAGTAATACGTCAACAGCATGGTGCCGTCGGAACACAGAAATGCGTCGCCATCAAACTCCAATGCCCCGTCTTTGAACTCGGCAGCAAAAATACAGAGGAGAATCGAGTCATTTAAGGAGCGGTACTCCCATTCATCTGCGCAACGTCGCAAGGCGTCGAGCGCAAGATCCGCATAGCAAGAGCCGGATATACGCCCGAAGCGCGTCACTCCATCGGGCGAATGTGACTCGACAAAGCATCCGATGTAACTTTTTTGCATGATGCGATAGAACACGTCGAGATTTTTGATGACCCCAGACACTGGCAGCTCCTGCACTGTCGTGACTTCCCCGAGACAGCCTTCGCCTCTTCTCGGCTCATACACAATAATGCATTCTCTAACCTCCTGCTTGCGTAAATCTTTCGGCACCTCATCTGTTTTTTGCAATGAGTAAAACCATCCGCGAATTACGATTGCATCGGGCGGAAAATACATATGGGCGTTGGTTCCTGCTGGATGCCCATAAAGAGCCTGGTGTGCTTGTGCCAAGTCCGGCTCAAAATCTATAGACCGCACGAACACCCCCACGGGAAATGTCCAACATCCGTCACGACGCTCTTTGTTTGAAACAAGCGTGAACTGAAGCGGAATATGATCTTCAATCTGAGGTTTATCACTCCCAGGAAGAGCGAATGTTTTTGCAAGCTCGTGTGGGACAGTATTGCCTGGTCCTGCACAAATAGCTGGGAGTGACGGTCCTTTTTCTATCACGAATTTTTGCACGCAGGGGGGTAAAATAGATGTCCGTGCAAGATGCGTGTTGCGCGCACCATTCGACGATTTCGCAAGCGCAATCAAATCTACTGGTTCCATAAAAGAACTCCTTCTCAATATCAATGTACATATCTCCAAAAAGCCGAGGAGACGACAGCCTACGTACGCATAAAACGTACGGACCTCCCAAAAGAGAGATGGGCTCAAATTAATACAAAATAGCTTGCATGTCAAGTAAAAAACCGCTTATGCGGTTTTGGGTTTCTGGAGCAACTCATGTGCAAGTGGGGGGATCTCGTCCCAATGAAAAACGCGGGTTGTGTGGGGTGGGAGTGCCCCTTGGTTCCACGGCATGTCCATGAGAAGCACGGGTATCCCCTTTTCCCCGATAGATTCGGCGTTGTGAAGCCCGTCGTCGATCATGAGCCGCACGCCAAGTGCATCGCACAAATCGCCTTTTTTCTGGGTGTGCCCGAGGAGGTGCACATCGAGAAAAAGATTACCGAATAGTTGATCCACGAGCTCGAGCGTAGGCCCTGCCTTTTCTGGCTCTCGTGCGGTGATAGCGATCAGGTCGTATGCTTGTGCGAGCATGTGGAGGGACGGGAGCGCACCGGAAAGAGGGGTAATCCCTTTGTGGTCATCTGAAAAAACAAACTCAGTAATACGGCTCACTGCTTCTTCTTTTGTGCACTCCCACGTATCATGCAGGTGCCAAGTCTTGAAGTGATGCAGTCCATCATGCGTGGTGCCATACCTCTGGTTATGAAATAGGCTCATTCCGAGCATGAACTGCCATGCAGTGTCATCGAGGTCGACTCCGATTTTGGGTCTTTGTTGTTTCATAAAGGATACTCCGCGAGGAACTCATACTATTATAGACACTACCCGAACTGCAAAAATGAGTCAAACACACCCTTGTGCCCTTGGCTGGAATCGAACCAGCATCGCATCCTTCGGAGGGACGCATCCTATCCATTGAACGACAAGGACGAAGCCTCAGTATAGCGATATGTCTTTCATTTGCAAAAGTGCGACAAATCGCTAGACTACAGCGATGATACCACCACTGAATCCAAAAGAAGTCGAATGGTTGCTCAAAGAAAAGTATGCTGGTATTGCGACACCCGCATTTGATGCGGACGTATTACGCCTCAAGAGTGGTGAGCCGCTCGCATACGTCATAGGCTGGATTCCTTTTTATGACTGCAAAATAGACGTCTCGCTCCACCCCATGATCCCCCGCCCAGAAACTGAGTTTTGGGTCGCACGTGCGGTCGCCGAGCTCCGCGCACTAGGGAAGCCGACACTGCGCCTTGCTGACACATTCTCGGGCTCTGGCTGCATAGGCGTAGCCCTTCTCAAGCACCTCCCAAATGCCACAGTCGATTTGAGCGAGTTTGACCCAAAGCTCACCGAGCAGCTCCGTATCAACGTCGTACTCAATGGTATCGACACCGCGCGCGCAAAGTGCGAGCAAGCTGACGCGCTCTCAGCACTCACGGGCACCTATGACGCAATATTTGCGAACCCTCCATACATAGACCCGAAGGCGATACCCGAGATGGACGAAAGCGTAGTGAACTTTGAACCCCACCTCTCGCTCTTTGCAGGCGACCGCGGGCTTGATTATGTGAAACTGATCATCAACGATGGTGGGCAGTATCTCCATGCAGGTGGCACTTTTTATATCGAGTGTGACGCACATCAAAAAGAATGGATTGAGGAGCTCCTCACCCTGCATGCAGCGAGCCTCTCCAAGGGTACCCCTTGGAAGCACGAATTCTGGCTCGATCAATACGATCAAGTCCGCTTTCTCATCCTCCGCAAATCCTAGGGGGGGGCCGCACGTGCACGACCTCATTCGATCGAACAAAAATAGACTTACGCCAATACAGTGTGCAACTTATGATGTTGAGCCTACATGCCTGACTAGCCACACCCCAACAGACAGACGAGAGAGGATCCTATCTGAGCCCGAAGTGATCTTTTAGTTTTTGGTCATTTTCTACTTTTTCTACAACTATATAAAGTACGTCCTGTCCTATTTTGTACTCCGCTTTCAATAAAATGAGTAGCTCCTCACATTCATACGGATATATCCACGTACTCGCCTGCAATTTATAAAATCCAAAAGCAGAGAGTGTGTCGCGAAGTCTTCCTCGCGTCCCCCTACGTTTTTCACATATGTCATACACGACCATACGCCAACGCTTATCCCAGCGACCGTGACTGCGAGAGTCGGGTGAGTTCGCGACCATGCGCGCAAGCATGACCTTCCCTTTGGGGGTTAATTGCACATTCTTTCCTCGGGTGGTCTTTGTGACGACCAGCATACCGTTAATGCAAAGTTTACTAAACGTAGAGGCTACGAGGTATTTGGGATTCATTTTTCGTGCAAGCCCTCTGTCAAAAATACGAAGTGCCTGCAACGCATCTGGGGCAAGTAAAGCCAAGCTCAGCATGCCGGCTCCAGCAACAGTTTGTAAAACCACTTTTTGAATATTTGCCCGCCGTCGCAACACCCTTGCTTCTTTTTCTAGTTTTGCCATTCCACCAATCATATCATGAAAAAAAATATGTAACTACTGACGGCCGTTTACTATTGCATAACTTGGATAATGCCTGCATTGTTTATTTGCTCGCTCGCTCGATTGATTGATTCAGGTACATCAATTCTG
>JAYUQK010000054.1:0-11060 GCA_043756785.1 Candidatus Lloydbacteria bacterium
TCTGCGGTTGCCGTATGGGAAGCGGACGGGGGTGGCGGCGGTGGATCGGCTGAACATCGTCGCGCACGACAAGTTTCAGGAGATCATCGACGAGGCGAATCGGTCAGATTCTCCAATTCGGTTGAAGCAAGTCATTCTTGATGCGCCGAGTGATGACGACAGGAAGGTCAGTGTGCAGGTTGGTTCGGGGGCGATGACGCAAGAAAGCCAAAAATTTCCATGATGTTCCCCAGTATGAAATGACGATGTGCCAATTTCTAATCTAAATAATACACTACCTCTACAAAAAAGTCAATACCAAAAACTCATATTTTACAGCGTTTTTATGGAAAACTCGAACGCCAATCTTCTTGAGCGAGGGATTTTTCAATTTGAAAGTTTTGCGGAGTTGGGTACTGGGAGCAAGGTATTGCTTTTTGAGGGGGTACGGACCGTGGCGACGGGAGTCTTCAGGAAAAGCCAGCCAGACTTTTATCCGTACCCTCAAAAAGCAATACCGAGCGTGTTTTGTTTGACTTATTTTGAGCATTTGGGTAGTATCCTACACAAGGTATTTCAAATAGTTTTACTCTACGTCGTGGGAGGATCAGGGACGTTGGTAATTCCATATCGAAAAATCGTTAAATTGTAAAAAGTTGTTAAAAATTTTTATTAAAAACGCATGACAAGATCGCTTAAGAAAGGACCCTATATATACGAGAAGCTCCTCACAAAGATTGAGGGCAAGAAGCCCGATGTTGCTGGTGTGGTGAAGACATGGGCGCGCGCATCGCAGATTTCCCCTGAGATGGTGGGTTATACGTTCGGTGTACACAACGGTAAGGAATTTATCGAAGTGAAGGTGAGCGAGGAGATGGTCGGCCATCGCCTTGGTGAGTTCTCTCCCACGCGCAAGTTCCATCGCCATGGCGGAAAGATGCAAAAAGACCTTGAGCAAAAGCAGAAGGATGCGGAGATTACTGCTGCAAAAGCCGCAAAGGGCGCAGATGCTGCCAAAAAGAAATAGGCAAAATAAATACAATATATGGAAATTACTTCAAAACTCTCTCAATATCGTCAGGCCCCCCGCAAGGTGCGCCTTGTCGCTACGCTCCTGAAAGGCATGTCTATAGACGTGGCACTTCTCGAGCTCACGCACCGCACCAAGCGTGTCGCCCCCGTGTTCCACAAGCTCGTGCTCTCGGCTGTGGCGAATGCAAAGGCGCAGGGCCTCGACGAAAAGGCGCTTTTCGTGAAAGGTATTCGCGTCGACAAGGGCCCCGTGCTCAAGCGTTCCCGCCCTCGCGCACAAGGTCGCGCTTTCCCCATCCACAAGCACACCAGTCACATTGTGGTAACCCTCACTGACGTGCCCACGGACACTCCTGCCACGAAGAAGGCTGCTGCAAAGGTGGAAAAGAAGTCAAAGAAGGGGACCCCAGATAGTACCGCAAAAATAGCAAAACCCGTTACCAAGAAAGTAGCCGCTCCGGCGAAGTAATTTTTATTCTATGTCACATCATGTACATCCATATGCACACCGACTGGGAATCCTCCGTGACTGGAAGTCGCGCTGGTTTGCTGACCGTGGGCAGTATCAGGAATATTTAAAGGGCGACATACTTCTGCGTGAGTTTCTTGAAAAGAAACTACGCGGCTCGCACGTCTCCGACATCGTCTTTGAGCGCAACGACAAGACGTGGAAGGTGGTCATCAAGACTGCTCGCCCCGGCCTCATCATCGGCCGCTCTGGTGAGGGTGCAGTAAAACTTAAGAATGACGTATTTTCAAAGCTTGCACGATGGAAGATGAAGCATCCCAAGGACATCAAGATCGAAATCGAGGAGGTGCGCAGCCCAGAGTCCAACGCCGCCATCGTGGGGCAGATGGTCGCCGAGGGCCTCGAGAAGCGTATGCCCTTCAAGCGTGTCATCAAGCAGATGCTCGAAAAAGTGATGGCGAACCGCGACGTGAAGGGTGCCCGCGTTGAGCTCTCTGGTCGCTTGGGTGGTGCCGACATGTCGCGCCGTGAGTTTGTGAAGGCGGGGAACATTCCACTCCAGACCATCCGCGCAGACGTCGACTTTGCGCGCGAGAAAGCATATCTTCCGTATGGCGTCATTGGTATTCAAGTATGGATCTACAAGGGTGAAGTTTTTGCTGAAAAGGCAAAGGCGGGAGTCGCACCCAAGGCCGTAGCGTCCGCTCACTCATAATTTCTCCACTACTACCATGTTATTTCCTAAAAAAGTAAAGCATCGCAAGTGGCAGTCCGACCGCTGGAACCGCAAAAAGTATCGCACGGAGTCTCGTGGTACTACGCTTGCGTACGGCACTTACGGACTGAAGGCAGAGACCGAGTCGCGCATTACCTCTAACCAGATCGAAGCAGCGCGCCGCGTGCTCTCGAGGAACGTCGGCAAGACTGGCCGTGTGTGGATTCGTGTATTTCCCGATAGACCATTTACACAGAAGGGTGCCGAAGTGCCGATGGGTAAAGGAAAGGGCGACCCCAAGGGTTTTGTGTTCGAAGTACTCCCTGGGCGCATACTTTTTGAAATCGACGGCGTGACTTTTGCGCAGGCGAAAGAGGCTATTAGAAAAGCGGGATCGAAGGTCGCGGTCCGCACACGCATGGTCTCACGCGACCCTGCCTAAATTCCACACATATGAACATCACTGAAATACGAAAAATGTCGGACAAAGAAATGGAAAAGGCTTTGCGCGAAAAACAGGCCGAGGCGAAGCAATTCCGTTTCGACGTCACGGGAGGTCGTGTAAAGAACTTGAAGGCCGGAGGGAATGCAAAGAAGGCGGTCGCACGTATGATGACCGAGATGCGCACACGCAGCAATGCAAATTAATCATGACGACTATGGAAACTAAAACAATACAAACAAAAAAGCAGTCTCTCATTGGCGTCGTGGTCTCCGACAAGATGGACAAAACGCGTGTCGTCTTGGTCACCCGCTATGAGCAGCACCCCAAATACAAGAAGTACATTAAGGCACACAAACGCTACAAGGTGCATGACGCAAAAAATGAGTTCAAGACAGGCGACCGCGTGCGCATCGAGGCATGTGCACCACTCTCTCGTCATAAGGCATTTACGGCGATTGAAAAGGTGGGTACACAGGACGTCGAGCAGTACCTAAAGACTCGTGGAGCCGAATAATCAGACAAATATATGATACAACCACGTACTATAGTAAAAATTGCAGATAACTCCGGAGGAAAAGTCGGACGCATCTTCAAGGTGCTCGGCGGCTCGAAGAAGCGCTATGCGGGGCTCGGCGACCTGGTCGTCCTCTCCGTGCAGACCGCAGAGCCACGAAAGGGAGTGAAGAAGGGTGAAGTGTGCCGCGCAGTTGTCGTGCGCGTGGCAAATGCATTCCGTCGTAAGGACGGTTCATACATTCGCTTCGACGAAAACGCAGTCGTGCTCATTGATGCAAAAAACGAGCCACGTGCTGGCCGCGTCTTCGGTCCTATCCCTCGCGAGATTTCTGAAAAAGGATTTCAAAAGATTATTTCCCTCGCCCCAGAGGTCGTCTAATCCACCAAACACTATGCATATTAAAAAAGGAGATAACGTCGTGCTCTTGACTGGAGACGACAAAGGCAAGAAAGGAAAGGTAGAGAAAATCATTACCAAGCGCGGCACAGCGGTGGTGGAGGGGCTCAACATGAAGAAGCGCCACCAGAAACCTCGCAAAGAGGGAGCAAAGGGTCAAGTTGTCGAAGTAGCGATGCCCATACGCGTATCCAACTTGGCCCTTGCCGAGAAGCCAAGCAAGAGAAAGAAGTAGATTTTATTAAATTTGTAAACATTGGCGTGTGGGGAGTCCCCACGACGTACTTGAAACAATATGAATGTACCAACAACCAAAGAGAAGGTGAAGTCCGCATATCCGACGCTGAAGGCAAAATATGGATATAAAAATGTCATGCAGGCGCCAACCATCGAGAAGGTTATCGTATCGGTGGGCACCGGCAAGATGTCGCGCAACGATAAAAAGAAGAACGAATTTATCGCAAGTCGCCTCGCCATCATCACTGGGCAGAAGCCCTCGGCCCGACGCGCAAAGCAGTCCATCGCATCATTCAAGCTCCGCGAGGGGGACGTTATCGGGCAGATGGTCACCATGCGGGGCAACCACATGAGCACATTTCTCGACAAGCTCGTGAATATTGCCATCCCTCGTACACGCGACTTTCGTGGCTTCCGCACGAGCTCCATTGACGCCATGGGGAACTTTACTCTGGGAATCAAGGAGCATACGATTTTCCCTGAAACAGCAGACGAGGACCTGAAGGATGTGTTCGGACTCGCACTGACCATCGTCGTCTCGACTCGCAACAAGCAGGAGTCGATTGATTTTCTCGAGCATATCGGCTTCCCATTCCGCGACACCGCAAATGAGGGAAAGAAAAAGCGCGAAAAAACAGTAGGCGCACCAAGCAAGAAGCGCAAGAAGTAAAAAACCCACTCAAGAGGAGCAGAGTTAGGGCTTAAATAGTAAAATGCAAACAAAATTCCTCCACTTTGGAGGTTTTCTTGTTTGTGTGTAAAAAAACCGACTCATTGAGCCGGTTTCCCGTTTATTTTGCAGATGCGTTTGAATTCTTCGAGGTACCATTGATATTTTTGCGCATGGGGTGTTTTGTTCGACTCGTACTGCACCGTCCGCATTTCGGCGGGAAGGTGGCCGCCCCCAATAATGGCAAAAGAAAAGGTGATGAGCCCGCAGTCCCCATTCAGCACTCGCTCATTTAGTAAACGATCTTCTTCTGGCGTGAACGCAGACATGTGAAACTCCGTTTTCCACTTGAGATACACAGAAGTGAAATTGTTGCCAATATTGGCACTTGCGAAAATGGGCAGGGTAAGGGCGATGCAGGCAGCTAAGCGTATGCAGATGCGTTTCATAAGAAAACCTCAGCGAAAAGAAAAAATACCATACTCATTTAACGCCTTGCGTTGTGCTTTGTCAACTAAATAATACTCCCATCCAGAACAAAAAATTGCCAAAAACAGTATTTCATTTTCTTATTTCCAGGGACCCGCCCCAGAGAGATGAAAATTGACTTATTTTGAGCCATTTGGTAGTCTTGCCGTACGCTCCTTGTGATCCGCCCATCTCCTTTTCGGCCTCATTGCGATTGTTGCAATGAGTTTGAGAAGAAAATTGGCGTGATATTCTCGGAGCGCACACAAACGACCAGTCGAAGGTCGCCTTATACCTATTTATATCTATGGCGAAAAAATCAACAATCGCGCGACAGCTTACCCCCAAATTTCCTGGGCGGGCAGTGAATCGCTGTTTCAAGTGTGGTCGCAGGCACGGATATATCAGAGACTTCGATCTCTGCCGTATCTGTTTTCGTGAATTAGCAAACGAGGGAAAAGTCCCTGGAATTAAAAAATCATCATGGTAATCACCGACCCCATCGCAGATATGTTCATGCGCATCAGGAATGGTGGCACTGCCGGCAAGAAGTCCGTCTATATTCCTTATTCTGATGTGAAAATGCGCATTGCAAACGTCCTCATGAAAGAGGGATATCTTGCTTCTGTGTCGAAGAAAGTGCTGAAAGGCCGTACAACGGAGCGAGTGATTGAAGTCGGTGTTGTCTACGACGCTCCACGCGCACCTCATGTGCGGGGCATGGAGCGCGTCTCTCGCCCATCGCGTCGTCTCTATATTGGTGCAAAAGAACTGCGTCCGGTCAACCAGGGTCACGGCATCATGATTCTCTCTACTCCAAAAGGTATTCTCACGGGAAGTGAGGCACACAAGGAGCATGTGGGAGGAGAAATTATTGGTAAAGTCTGGTAATCGAAATATATATGTCACGACTTGCAAAAAAACCAATATTGATTCCCGAGAAGACCACCGTCTCTCTCGCCGATAACGTTGTTACCGTGAAGGGCCCACTCGGCACCCTTTCTCGCCCGACGCCCACGTGCATCGACATCAAAATCGAAGGCAGCGAAATACAGGTGACACTCAACAGTGCAGACCGCAGCGTCAAAGCACTCTTGGGTACCACTGCGTCGCACTTGAAAAACATGATTGCTGGAGTAAATACGCTCTACACAAAGAAGCTCTTGATCGAAGGTGTCGGCTACAAGGCTGACGCAAAAGGCCAGACACTCAACATGGCGCTCGGGTTTTCGCATCCCGTAAAGCTCGAAGCCCCAGAAGGGGTCGTGGTGACGACCGAAAAAGGCTCAATCACCATTTCTGGTATCAATAAAGAGACTGTCGGGCAGTTTGCCGCCGTTGTCCGCTCGTGGAAAGTCCCAGAGCCATACAAGGGTAAGGGCATCCGATATTCCGATGAGATTATTCGCCGTAAACAGGGTAAGAAAACTGCCTAATATATGAAAAAGACAGCACTCAAAATCTATCACCGCATGCGCCGCCACAATCGTATCCGCGCTAAGGTTTCTGGTACGGTGAGTATTCCTCGCTTGGCTATCTTCCGATCCGCACGCCACATCACGGCCCAGCTCATCGACGACAATAAAGGGGCGACGATCGCTTCGTCTGGAGATATGTCGAGCGCAAAGGGCACAAAGCTTGAGCGTGCACAGATCGTGGGCACCGATATTGCCGCAAAGGCAAAAGAGAAAAAGATCACAAAGGTCGTTTTTGATCGTGGGGGATTTCTTTACGCGGGACGCGTAAAGGCACTCGCTGACGCTGCGCGTGCTGCGGGTCTCCAATTTTAATTCTCTATCACGATATTACGACACCATTTATGGAAGAAAACAAAACACAAGTTACACCCGCTGCTCCCGCGAAAGCACCTACACAAAGTGCTTCTCCTGCGCGCACATTCACTCCTCGCTCGGGACCTCCTGCTTCACGTTCGAGTGGAGGGGCACGTGGAGGATCTGGCCGTGGTGGAGGGGCTGGGAAGCCTGGGGACAAGCGTGGAGGCTCGCGCGGCCCTCGTGCAGAGCGCCCGAAGCCAGAGTATGACCAAAAGTCGATCGACGTGCGCCGTGTGGCGCGTGTTGTCGCTGGAGGACGCCGCTTCTCGTTCTCCGTTGCGATGATCATTGGGGATCGCAAAGGCAAGGTCGGTGTGGGCACTGGGAAGGCGGGCGATATTTCAATGGCAATGGACAAGGCGGCAAAGGATGCAAAGAAACACATGATTACGGTGAAGCTCACCAAGACCAACTCTATCCCCCATCAGGTCGCCGCAAAGGCATCAAGTGCGGTTGTTGAAATAATCCCCGCACCATCACGCGGACTCGTCGCAGGATCTGCGATGCGCAACTTGCTCGAGCTCGCCGGCATTACCGACGTGTCTGCAAAGATTCGCAGTGGGTCAAAAAACAAGCTCAACATGGCACGCGCCGGAATAAAGGCACTCACACAGCTGCGCCCACGCACGCGTGTGGCACCTGCCGTGACGGAAGATAAATAATCCCAAGACATATGCAACTCAATCAATTAAAACGTGTACATAAAAACAAGAACGACAAACGTGTCGCTCGCGGAGGAAAGCGCGGAAAGACCGCTGGCCGTGGTACCAAGGGGCAGAAGGCACGCGCAGGGCATCGCATCCGCCCTATACTTCGTGATACGATAAAGAAGTTTCCAAAGTTGCGTGGATACAAAAACAAGTCATTTGAGGTGAAACCACAGCCCGTAAATCTGGGGCTCATCGAAAAGACGTTTCTCGCAGGAGATGCGGTCAACCCCGCGACACTCCTTGCAAAGAAGCTCATTACCAAGGTGGGTGGGAAAATGCCCAAAGTGAAGATCCTCTCTATGGGAAAGCTCACCAAGAAAGTGGTCGTCACGGGATGTCTCTTCTCGGCAACCGCAAAGACGCACATTGAGGCAGCAGGAGGAAGTATAAGTGAGTAAATCCATGAATAATTTTTTCCACAAAATACAACTGATGTTCTCTGACGAAGCGCTTCGGCGGAGAATACTTTTTGTACTCTGTGCGCTCGTAGTTTTTCGCATCGCCGCGTCTATCCCTATTCCTGGGGTTGATGAGGTCGCGCTCAAGCAGCTTTTCAACAACAACCAATTTCTCGGGCTCTTGAATGTATTCTCTGGATCAGGGCTTTCGAACCTCTCTATTGTGATGCTTGGAGTGGGTCCATATATCACGGGCTCTATCATCATGCAGCTCCTCACCATGATGTCACCGAAGCTGAAGGCCATGTATCACGAAGAAGGAGAAATAGGACGCAAGAAATTCACCCAGTATTCACGGCTCCTTACGGTGCCACTCGCACTACTTCAGGGGTACGGACTTTTGGTGCTCTTGGCACGACAAGGTGTACTTGGCGACCTAAGCCCATTTAACCTTTTTGTGAACGTCATTATCGTAACGGCGGGCTCACTCTTCCTCATGTGGATAGGCGAGCTGATTTCTGAGTTTGGTGTGGGCAACGGCATGTCGATCATCATTTTTGCGGGTATCGTCGCAAGTATTCCGACGACTGCGTCTCAAATGCTTATTTCGTATGACCCTCGTGACCTCCCGCTGTATCTCGCATTTGCCGCGGCCGCATTCGTGGTCATTGCTGGTGTGATAGTGATGACTGAAGCAGAGCGCCCAGTTCCGATCACCTATGCCAAGCGCGTGCGTGGAGGGTCGACCTCAGGTGGTGTGTCTACATACTTGCCACTACGCGTGAATCAGGCTGGTGTGATTCCCATCATCTTCGCACTCTCCATCCTCCTGTTTCCCCAGATGATTGCAGGGTTTTTGACGGGGCTCGCCCATCCACTCGCTCAGCAGATAGGTGAGCAAATGACCATTCTGTTTTCGGGTGGGATTGTGTACTCGATTTTCTACTTCGTGCTCGTATTCCTCTTTACGTTCTTCTACACCGCGGTCACCTTCGACCCTGACGCTATCGCCACGAACCTCCAGAAATCTGGCGCGTTCATTCCCGGCGTTCGCCCAGGGACTGCGACGGCAGAGTACATTGCAAGGATTCTCACCCGCACGACATTTGTGGGCGCCACATTCCTCGCTTCGGTTGCCGTGCTCCCACTCCTGATGCAGAATCTCACAGGAAACCAAGCGCTGGCTATCGGAGGCACTGCACTTTTGATTGTGGTGTCCGTCGTGCTCGACCTTATTAAGAAGCTCAACGCACAGCTCTCGATGCGCGAGTACTAAAAATTCCAAATCTGGCGATCTTCAGTTTTTTCATCATCGAAAGGTTTGCGGGATGTACTCCACGTACACCCCGCCAAACACTCTCGACTCGAAAAAATTGAATATCATCCAGATTTGAAAGTGTTACATTGCGAAACACCTCAAATTTTGCGCTTAATACAAAAAACCACCCGATATATTTGGGTGGTTTTTTGTTTTCCCAAGTTATTTGCTACACTCACAACATGAACAAGGAAACATTTATTTTTATCGGGTCATCGGGGTCGGGGAAGGGAACGCAGGTAGGGCTTTTGAAAGAGGAGCTCATAAAGAAAAATCCCATAATGCCCATTTTCTATTTGCAGACAGGGCAGTATTTTCGGGAGTTCATTAAGGGAGACTCTCTCGCTGCGCAGATTGCAAAGGGTGCCATAGACAACGGCGAGCGAGCGCCCGACTTCCTTGCAATGTATATTTGGTCGAAGGTGTTTGTCGAAAACTTGAAGGGGGAGGAACACCTCATTATCGACGGGAGCCCCCGCTCGATAAATGAAGCAAAGAATCTTGATATTGCACTCAAGTTTTTCAAACGTGAACATCCTGCAGTTATATACCTGAAGGTGTCGCGCAAATGGTCATTTGACCACCTCTTGGCACGCGCAGAAAAAGATGGCCGCCTCGACGACACTGCGGTGAGCATCAACAAGCGTCTCGACTGGTTCGACACCGACGTTGTGCCCGCGATAGAGAAGTTTCGCCGCGATCGCGACTACGATTTCGTTGAAATTAACGGTGAGCAGTCTATCGAAGCCGTCCACCGCGACATCATGGCAAATGTGTCTGGTGCATAAGTACGCCCTTTTCTTCATTGCATAGTGTGCTAGTATGCCGGTATGTCGAAGTTTAAGACAAGTGCAGAAATAGATTTATTGCGTGAGTCGGGCAAAAGACTGGCTCGGGTCCTCCACTTGGTCGCGGGGGAAATTAAGGCTGGGGTGACGACAAAATACCTCGATGAAGTAGCCGAACGCCTCATCCGTGAGACGGGAGACACTCCACCCTTTTTGAATTACACCCCACACGGAGCTCACAAGCCTTTCCCCGCAGCGCTCTGTGTCTCGGTGAACGACGAAATAGTGCACGGCATACCGAGCAAGAGGGTCATTGTTGACGGCGACATTGTATCCATCGATCTCGGCCTTACGCATCAAGGGATGATCACTGACGCGGCACTTACTATACCTGTGGGAAAAGTTTCTCCCGAAATAGCACAACTCATTCGTGAGACCGAGCGCGGACTTGAGGAGGGAATTCGCGCAATGAAGGTCGGCGGGCGTATTGGCGACATTGGTGCTGCAATAGAGCGAGTGGCACACAAACATGGCTATGGGATAGTGCGTGAGCTGGGAGGGCACGGCGTGGGGCACGCAGTGCACGAAGACCCGTACGTGCCGAATTATGGCGTAAAAGGTACGGGTCCATTGCTCAAGACTGGCATGGTGCTCGCACTCGAACCTATGTTTATGCTGGGGAAAGAAGATGTACGCCTTATGCCTGACGGCTACACCATCGTCTCTGAGGACGGCTCCATCTCTGCGCATTTTGAGCACACCGTCGCGATTACCGACATTGGCATAGAGGTGCTCACGCGATACGAATAAAGAATTTTTCTTCGTATTCCGCGTAGCGGACGGCGACTCTCCCCTGAGGGTGGTATAGGTTTCGCATGAGGGGTGCTACAGAGCATCCCTCATCGCCGCGCAAATACAAAAATACACAGGGATACCCTGTGTATTTTTGTATTTGCGCGGCGGACGAGATTCGAACTCGCAACCTCCCACGTGACAGGCGGGTGCTCTAACCAGTTGAGCTACCACCGCAAATGAGGCGCAAAAACCTTACGCGAAGCGTATTTTTCTGCGCCGAAGATTGAG
>JAYUQK010000055.1:0-10991 GCA_043756785.1 Candidatus Lloydbacteria bacterium
TAGCGATGATGGCTGCCACCATGCCATACATCATCCCCTCGATAATGAAGGGCCCACGCACGAACGCGTTGTTGGCACCCACAAGGCGCATGACGGATATTTCCTCGCGCGAAACGTAAATAGCGAGACGGATGGTGTTGAAGGTAATAACCACGGCGATGACCACGAGGACGACGAGCACCGCAAAAGAGACCCGCTCGACCCCCCGTGTGATGGCGGTGAGCTTGTCGATGACTACTTTGTTTTTACTGTAGTTTACGTTGTACACGAGATTTGCCCCCGCACCCGCAGCCTCTTGTTCGGACTTTATGTGCTTTGCGATAGCCTCATATTGAGAGGTATCTTTGGCGCGGATATTGAGGATGGCTCCGAGCGGGTTGTCGACGAGCTCTTCAAGTGCTTGGGTCATGAGGTAGTCGTTGCCGTGACGCACTTTGAAATTGTCGATCGCCTTTTCGCGAGAAATATATTCAACGGACTTCACCTCAGGAAGCCCCTCGAGTGAGGTTTTCATTGAAAAAATGTCTGCTTCGAAAACGTCAGGGTTGAAGTAAATATTCACATCAACTTTTGCTTTGATCTCCTCGAGGGTCGACTGCAGGAGGACGGAAGAAAGCATTGTTGCCCCCACAACAAAGAGTGCGACGGTCATCACGAAAATCGCCGACAACGAGACGAGCGCGTTGCGCCAAAAATTAATAAAACCCGCGTGAATGATGCGGCGTGTGCTGGTGAACATTCCCATCCCTCCATTCTCCCATGACTCAGGGAAATCCGCCAACAATTACACAGAAATACTTGTACATGAAAAATGCACGGGCCTCTAGCGTCAGTGTTGGATGAAGTTCGAAGCAACGAGGTGGGCGTGTTCGATGGGGCATACACTGAGTATGTCCCACGAACCACACGCTGATGTTGGTGAAGAAATTCGCCAACAATGACGCTAGAGGATGTACTTGCCGTGAGCGTCGTCGCGAATAATTTTGCCATTCTCCATCGTAATCACCCGCCGCTTCAGCGAGTCGATGATCCCCTTGTTGTGTGTCGTCAAAATGATTGTCGTACCCATGTCGTTGATCTTTTTGAGAATCTGAATGATGTCGTACGTGTTGACGGGGTCGAGGTTGCCCGTCGGTTCGTCGGCGATGAGCACGTCGGGCTGGGAGACGATGGCCCGCGCGATGGCCACACGCTGCTTCTCCCCCCCAGACATTTCATGCGGGAAGTGGAGTGCTTTTGAGGCGAGGTCGACGAGCTCGAGCACCTGCGGCACATCCGAGTGTATCTCTTCGTCTGTGCGCCCCGCCGCCTCCATAGCAAAAGCAATATTCTCGTAGGCCGTCTTATTGGGAAGCAAGCGAAAGTCCTGAAAAACTGTGCCTATCTTTCTCCGATATGCAGGGACCTGCGAGGACTTGATGCTGTGCACGTTGGTCGACTCAAAAAATACCGCTCCTGAGGATGGCTTATCTTCTGCAAGTAAAAGTCGGAGCATTGTGGTCTTCCCCGCACCCGAGTGGCCCACGATGGAGAGAAATTCCCCCGACTCAATACCAAAAGTGACATCCGCAAGTGCAGCGTGGTCGGAGTAGAGCTTTGAAACGGCGTCAAAGTAAATCATGCGTCAGAGCATTATACCGCACTGTGGCCATTTTCAAAGAATTTTAAATGGGTGATAGCGACCACTTGCACTTATGGCGACTCTCCACTATAGTTTTATGCAGAAATTCAAAAGGAGCTTGTTGTGGGAATTCCGAGTATCACGATCGAGGGGGCAGATTGGCCTGACTCCCTAAAAACCGCTCTCTCTCTAGTTGGGGAGGAGCACAGCGTGTGTCGTATTACGCATGGTAAGACACAAGTCGCACTCGTATCTGGAAAATGGATACCGCTCCTCTTGCGGCTACATGCGGATAAATTTACCGAGGGGGAACTCGACGACCTCTTTGACGAAATGGGCGAAAAAAACTGCTCAGTGCGCAAGTGGGCATTGGGACTTTCCCCATTGCCATAAAGGACAAAAACTAAAAGGAGAAGCCTCGAGACGGCTTCTTTTTTATTTGTAAAAAATAATTACGTTAATACCGACGGTCGTCGATGCTAACGTAATTTGCTTGTACACCTCACGTATGCAGATCTTTTACAATGTGCGCTCGGCGTCGATAAATTCGTCGAGCTCGCCACGCAGGAGCACATCGTCGACTTTTGATGTCTCGATATCGGTGCGATGATCTTTGACCATTTTATAGGGATGCAGGACGTAGGAGCGGATCTGGTTGCCCCATTCGACTTTTGTTGTCTTGGAAATATACATGGTTTCTTTTTCCGCATCAGAGAGCGACTCGCGCAAATGAAATACTTTTGCAGCAAGTATTTCGAGTGCATGTTCTTTGTTTTGAAGCTGCGAACGCTCGTTGGAGCAGTGCACGGCGAGCCCAGTGGGCTCGTGCACTGCACGCACTGCCGTCTCGCGCTTGTTCACGTTCTGCCCCCCCGCACCGCCAGAGCGAGAGTACTCAAAACGCACCTCAGCCTCTGGGAGTGCGGCGATTTCCCCTTTCTTAAACTTTGGGATAACCTCGACCATGGAAAATGAGGTATGACGCTTCTGCGCAGCATTAAAGGGCGAGATGCGCACAAGGCGGTGTACACCGGACTCGTTCCTGAGTTCTCCGTATGATGCTTTGCCCACCACCTCAAAGGTGATATTGCGGTAGCCCCCGTGGTCGTTCTCATGTGCATGGAGCACTTCGTAACCCCATCCCTTGCGCTCACAGTATTTGAAATACATACGCACCAGCATTGCCGAGAAGTCCTCAGAGTCATCACCTCCTGCGCCAGAAAAAATGGTGATGATCGCGTTTGCTTTGTCATATTTTCCCCCGCCCTCCCCAACATTTTTCAAATCCTGAAGCTCCTTAATCAGCTGCTGCGCCCGCTCTTTGTCCGCCCAGAAATCAGGGCGTTGCATGGCGTCTTCGATTTCTTGTATGCGTGGACTCTGTGGGGTGTCGCTCATTTGCACAGTATAGCAAAAAAATACCCCACAGGAATTCCGTGGGGTTTCTACTTGGAGCCTGTTCTAATAGCACCAGATGCGAGGCGACAAGATGGGTGTGTTCGAGGGGGCTTACTCTTCGTAAGTCCTCCGAACCGCCCGTCGCAGTCAACAATGCAGATGAGGCCAGTAGGACAGGTGGTCCTATTCTAGTCCTTTGTCTGCGAGGTAGTTCAAGAGATAAATATATTTTACCACGTACCCTGGCGTCTCGGTATTGTGCACCCTGATAACGACATGCTCTACGGTGCGTTTCTTTTTTCCTTTTTTGATTTTCGCAGGAACGTTCGCACAAGGGCATTTTTCAATACGCGTCCCTGTGAACGCTTGGGGGACGACAATCTCTGCACGTTCGATGTCGATACCACGTTTTTTAATCCATGCGTACAGTGCGCGCGCAGGAGCTGGTCCCCCATTATATGCAGCGACGGGATAAATCCCCCAGAGCTTTGGGTTCTGCAAGTAGGCGGGCTTGATCGCGGGGAATTGTGCGACCTCAATATCAATGAGGCAGATTGCTGCCTTCAGCACATTACCGAGGTCTCGTGCACCAATGTCAAAGCGCGGCTCCAGGTGAGCTCCACTACATTTCGCGACAACTGCACTGTATGTGCCGTTGCCATCTTTGTTGGTAAACTGGAGCGCCCCTATCGCGTTTGCACCGGACTGGCTCCACGCAAATGCGCCGTCTCGGTTGAGTGCATACTCGATAAAGACCGCCCCTGTCGCACGCTGCTTGTCTGCTTCAAATGTTTTGTCGTCCATCTGCTCTATCACCGCGAGCGATAGTGGGATTTGCCATGGCACCACGCGCGCAAGTGCACGATCAGGAAATGCGCTGGAGCGCACTGTACCCCCATCCGCACTCTCCAGACCAAGCGCTAGTTGTGCGGCGTGAATTTTTTGAAACAAAAACTGTATGCCGTTCTCAACGAGCGTTTGGTCGAAAAAATCTGTGTGGTATGGCGTGTAGTTCACCCCCCTCGCTGTGGCAACAATCTGGTCGATATTTTTTGACCGGAGTGCGTCGTCGTCAAACCAAATATGTCGCGTACGGTATACGGTCAGCCGTTCTTCATGGTGATACACATTCAATGCAAAACGCGTGACACCGAAACCAGAAAGATGCGTAACGCGGTACCCTGGTGAGACGACGCGAAATGGTAACACGCAATTTTTTCTTTCTTCAATCGTCGGCGCGGCCTGCACACAAAGTATGTATTCCTTTTCTACGGGATACTTTAGTGCAAGCTCTATCACGTGCCACCGCTTGGTCTCCTCACTGTACGCACAAAGCACAATCGGGCGCTCGGTGATACGGCGCATGCTGGTACCAACGTCGGTTTCTGTGGTCACCGCGAGTGGCACATCCCGGCAGCGCACGTCTGCTTCTTGTACTTTATGGAGAATATATTCGGCACGCGAGGATGCTGGCGCCAATTCGGTTGCCGAAACATCTGCAATAAAAAATGACGCACACAGCACCGTCACAATAAATCTATACATCATACGCACCTTTTTCAAACAACAATATCTCCCCCAAGCGTATCCCATGCACCCCAAAAAGCAACGCACATTCGACATGGATCCTATGGGAGCTTATAGAATATGTGCCAGAGAAAGAAAAACTCCGAGTACTTGCGTACTCGGAGTCAACACTCATTGCTTACTTTGTCCTTCAATCACTAGGGGCGTTCACTGGGCCGTCTCCTTCTCCTTTGGCTGGGGTCGCCAAAGGCTCGACGACGTCCTCCACCGTAGGTGGTGGAACCAGTTTTAGGAGCTCTTCCGGAGTTTCGGGGTCCGACGGATCCACAATGCGCACGTCAGGGTCAAGAGGAGCCTCAGGCAGGAGTGAGTCGACTGGCCTTACGCCAAAATTCACAAGCGCCTGGTCCTCAACGATTGGCCTAAACTTATTCCCCGCCTTCAGGTACCCGCGCTCCTTCTGTAGAAAGGCGAGGACGGTCGCCGCAGAGTGCGTCCAGTTACGGCCACCCGACTCAGCAAATCCACCACCCCCCGTCGTACCGCGCTCACCGAGTGCATGGTCCTTGGAATCTTTGCCCATCCAAAAGACGAGCATAATTCCTTTTTCGGGATGCGCTTCTGGCCCCGGAACAAAGAGCATGAGCCAAACGTCGGAGGTGCGTCCGTCGGCATTGGTCGCCGTACCCGTCTTACCCGCAATCTCCCCCGAAGTTCCGATGGGAAAAGCGAGTGTACGCTTTTCTTTCTCCTCTTTCTTCATTTTCCAGATGTCGCTACTGAGTGGGTCCATGCCGGGGATCACGCCCGTGCGCAAGCTGTGCGCACTCCCAGTCGGAAGGTCAATGGGGCCTTTCATCAGCTCGATCATTGTTGCCGCAAGTACTGGGCCAATGAGCCGCTCGGGTGCCTGGCGACGCTCGCCTTTGTGGTCGCACTGCCGAGGGAGACCGTCATCCTCTATGTACAAGAGCGACGAACCATCCTTGCAGACATCATTAGTGAATCTCGGAGTTACCCGAAATCCCCCGTTGAGGAATGTTGCCACACCCGACATGCCTATGGGGCGCACATCAGAGCCTCCAATCGCTGTCGTCGGATACGGCTGCTGCACGTACCTTCCGTCCTTTGGCATGCCCAAGAGGTATATCAGGTTAATCATCTCCTTGATACCGCCCTTCTGGCCTGCGCGCATCGCTGCTGCATTTCGTGATTCGCCAAGTGCGAGTTGGCACGAAATGTTGCCACGATAGAGTGGCTGACTTCTGGAGTGAAAGTTTTGAATCATCTTCACGCCACGCCCACGACCGAGCGATACGCCGATGGGTGCATCAAGCAGGTTGCACTTGGCAAGTACTCGGGCGACCGTCGCGTCGAGTGTGTCTGGAGGGTTCGGCTCTGCCATCACCTCCTCAACGAGCTTCTGCACTAGAGAGGCGTACGTGAACGGCTTTATGGTCGAGCCTGGGGAGCGCCAGCCCTGGGTCATCACGTCGTACTTGAATTTCTTGAAGTCGATGTTCCCCACTTCGGCAAGCACTTCACCACTAAAGTCGATGGCAAATGCACCCGCACGCAGTTGGTCGTTATCAAGATCGCTCTGGTGTCGGGCCAAATATGTGCCGAGCGTCATTTTTACTGCACGCTCAAGTACATTCTGAAGGCCGTCATCCCGCGTAATAGAGATGGTAAGTCCACCCTTATTAATCGGGAATTTGTCTTTATAGTTCACGCGCACCTGCTCGAGAAAGTAGTCATTAGCGCCACAGCTTGCGCCCCTCGCGAGGAGTTCCTTGCGCAGGCTTTTGTCGATGGCGTTCGCCGCAGTCGCATACTGTGCGTCAGTTATTTCACCTTCCTCAAGCATGCGCTCGAGCACGCGACGGGTGATGCGCAACATCTCTTGCCAATTTGCATCACGTATAGATTCCGTAGTCTTGAGGCCGCGGTCACTCGCATACTCACGAAATGGGAGTCCAGGCTTACTTATGAGTGCCACGATGAATCCCACCTGATGGAGCTTCAGCTCACGCGCGGGCTTTCCAAAATAGGAGCGACTTGCAGCCTCAATGCCATACTGCCCACGCCCAAAGTAGGGCATATTCACATACTTCAAAAGCAGCTGGTGCTTGGAGAACTCCAGCTCGATGCGCAGCGCCGTCACAATGTCTCCAATTTTTTCTTTGGTGGTGGTGCGGCGCCCAGTCCCAAGGCGGAGGTCTTTTGCCATCTGCATGGTGAGCGTCGACGCTCCAGACGTACTCGTGCCGAGTACAAACTGCTTCCATACTGCACGACCGATGCCTTCCATGTCGACACCTGAATGCTCGAAGAAGCGCTTGTCCTCTGAGGCAACTATCGCTTTCATAAATAATGGAGGGATGTCTTCGGCATCAGCAAGCAAAATCCGTCGTACGGGCGAGGAGATACATGCAACTGATTTGTCGTCGTCGGTGACGATTGCACTTTGCTCCGCAAAGTAACTCGGGTCCCGAAGCCGCTCGATTTGCGACCGCTTGATGTCTAGTTGCGTATCGAAAAATTCAGGCTTCCATGCATCAATCTCCTTTATGAGCTCTGGGGCAAACACAAATGAAAGCGCCAGAGCAGTGGTGACCGTCGCAGAAAGTGCGAGTAGCCACATGACCACACGCGCGACAGAGCGCAGCACCCCCAAGATGACCGTCACAAATACGAATTTTAGGAGAGCGAGCATTACGCGCGCAAACACATTCTGACTTTTGTCGCCACCACCATTTTCCGTGGGTGGGGTTTTCGATTTCCGAAACCATGCCATGGTGATTCTCCTTATAGACAATACATATGTAAAATAACACTTCTGCCCTTTATCCTAGACGAAGTGCGCCCTTTTGCAAGAGATTTTGCGGTGTGTCAAAAAGTGTTGCGATAAAGCCCTCTTGTGGTGGGTAAAACAGCCCTGAATGCGAGGTGAGGTGCGCCTCAGGGAACCCATTCAGATGGGGGCGCATCGCAAGACCTTACGAGGTTTTTTCTTAAAAACCCGAAAGGTGTACTGCGCCTGTAAGGCGGGGGCACCTTACAACAAAGCGGGCGGGGTTTGTTTTACCCACCACTAAAATGGCTTGCGGAGGTAGACAGATACCGTGCGCCTCTTCCAAGGCTTCCCGTCGCGAATATGCTTGAAGGAACGCTCGATTTTTTCAATGGTAAATTGTGCAGCAAAAAATTCATGCAGAGTCTGTTCCGTCCACACATGCTCATATACCCCCATGCTGGGGTGAATGTACGAATCCTTTTCATCCGCTGGATTTTCTTTCAACAGTCGGCGCACATGCATGTCTTCCTCGGCAAGGAACGACTTGAAAAAGAGCCACCCTCCGGGCTTGAGTACGCGCAGTATCTCGTCGCGCAATGCATCTCGCTCTTTCTCACGCAGAAAATGCGAAGTCATCATGTCGAGGACGATGTCTACGGAGTTGTCGGGCATTCCCAGTACTCCCTCGATAGAGCGCACTTCATAGAGAATGGGCATGCCTTCCGACGCACGCTTCGCAATTTTCACCCCCTCGTCGGAAATGTCGTACCCCACGCCGCGCATACCATAGTTTTGTGTCAGATAGATAAGATTGCGTCCGTTGCCACTCCCCACATCGAGTGCACGGGTGGTGACATTCAAATACTTCTTTCCGTGGTTGCGCTCCAGCCAGCGACAAAACTTCTCGAGGTCTTCCGCAGGCTCGTCCGAGAGCATCAAGTGCTCAGAAGTCTTATACTCTTTATTCCAGAATTGTTGGTGTTTGGACATAGAAAAAATTGGAGCCGCCTCGCAGGATCGAACTGCGGACCTTCTCGTTACGAGTGAGATGCTCTACCAACTGAGCTAAGGCGGCTTTTTCTTTAAAATTAATCTACCATGCTGGGCTCTTTTGCTTACTGCACGATTCTTCCTTCCATTCCCCTTGTTGAGATTGGCGTAAGTGGGGCTCAGGGAGTCGCAATTAGGGCATATCAGACGAAGGTTGCTTTCAATATTGTTCTGCCAATTTCCATCAATATGGTCTGCAACCAAGGGAACCTGACCAGTAATTATATTAACTTTTGACCAGCAACAAAGAAAACATTTATCTTCATATTTTCTTCTTAAATAACGTTTTACAGGACGAGAAACTATGCCAATAGCTTTTAGCCCTGTCACTTTTCCAGCCTTCCAGTTCTCAATATACACTTGATACTGATATTCTACCTGGCACGCATTACTGCAGTATACATACCTCGCTCGTGCAGTTTCAACGCCACACACACGACATTTATTTTTTTGCTTTCTCTGTGCGGACATTGCGTTCAGTATATCAAAAGAGCAGACCGCTGACGAATTAACCACTGGTTGATTCGAAGCCGTTTCCCGGGATCGAACCGGGTACCTTCTCCTTACCATGGAGATGCTCTACCAATTGAGCTAAAACGGCAGCATGGGCCCGATGGGAACCACGAAGTGCAATCTACACTACTTTATGAATTTTTTCAATTTCCATATCTTACTGTCGAAATAATCGAGGTCATGCTGTCAACTTTCTTACACTCTTTACACCCGCGCATCAATGCGCTAGTGTCATACATGGACAACCTGAAATAAGAGTACGTAATGCTTACAGACGAACAGAGAGAAGTATTGAGAACAATTTCCCCAGAAGATGGGATAGCCTACTTTGCAGGAGTTGATGAAAATAAAGCCAATTCAAATCTTGCTCACGCGACACTGTATTTTGCGAAAGAAGGGTACGTGGTGGTTGGAGTGGATGCAGAAGGAAGAATCGGCCAACAATATTGTGATTATTTGTTTCATGCAATGCTTGTTTATTGTCGACTCATTCAGGGTCGCGACTTAGTCAAGCTTGCGCTAAATCTCCGTAGGGTCAGATAAAAAGACTCCAGTCTATAAGTGAAATCATTCAACCAGCCAATCAGCTGGCTTTTTCTTTCCGCGCAAAAACTCTTGCCATGAAATAGGTAGATTTTCTGTTGAGGTCAGGGTGTTCCATGCAAATAGCCCAACAAAGAAACATAGGTGGTGCGCGTGTATAAAATACCCTGCCTCTTGCGAAAAATGGCTCTATTGCTTATACTGTCGAAATCGTTAGGAAGCAATAGAGCCATTCATGGCGAGATTATCGGAGTGCAGTACCTCATTCGGTCTAGACTCATAATCTATACAGACCACAGACTGTACAAAAAATGTTTATAGCGCGCTAGAGGAGAGGTACCTCGTTTTCATGATAGACTCATAACCTGTGCGGACATAAAAAGAGGCAATTTATAGCGGGATAGAGGAGAGGTACCTCGTTAGGCTCATAACCTAAAGACCCTGGTTCGATTCCAGGTCCCGCAACAAGGTAGGTATTGTCGAAGTGACAGCAAGTCGACTGCTGATGTGACTTTGACAAGAATACTGGTATATTCGGATGAAGTGTCGCTACGCTCCTTTTCAGCAGAAATATTTTTTAAGTAAGTAAACTTCCTAAAAATATTTCTGCTGAAAAGACGGCGCATACGCCGTTTCATCTTCATTTGTCGACGTAGCTCAGTTGGTTAGAGCGCGGGACTCATAAGCCCGAGGTCGGAGGATCGTTCCCTCCCGTCGACACCATCCGAATCTATGCTAGACTTCGGTGAATCATTTGCGGTCGAAAGAAGTAAGAACTTCTTCCACCGCGGCGTTCAGATGAAATATCGCTGCGCTCTTTTTCGACAGAAATGTTTTTTAAGAAAGAAGACTCTCTTAAAAACATTTCTGTCGAAAAATCGGTGCTACGCACCATTTCATCTTCATTTGCGGTGGTAGCTCAATTGGTTAGAGCACCCGCCTGTCACGTGGGAGGTTGCGAGTTCGAGTCTCGTCCGCCGCGCAAATGCAAAAATTAAACCCCCTTCTTAAGGAAGGGGGTTTAATTTTGCGCGGTGGACGAGACTCGAAAGACGGAGACAATGCTGAGGTTTTACGAAGCATCGAGTCGTGGTCGAGAGTACTTACGTTTTTTAGTTAGGCTTTGCGCTAAAAAACTTAGTAACTCGTGACCGAGTCTAGTCCTCTACAAATACCCCAACTTCTTAAACACGCGGTAAATCAAATTAAAGCTGACGGCGGTATTTGAAAAAGAAAAACATCAATTTTCTTGACCATAAACTCTTTTAATCCCTGAGGTGATTTAAGGAATAGGCTCAGGTCTGTCAAAAGGGCCAAAAGGAGGAGGCTCCGTCGTAATACTCGTAGTATCAGACGGGAATGACCGAACTGTATCACTCCCAACGACCCCCCAACCAACGATAGTAACA
Organism: Candidatus Lloydbacteria bacterium; assembly: GCA_043756785.1. Taxonomy (GTDB): domain Bacteria; phylum Patescibacteriota; class Minisyncoccia; order Phycocordibacterales; family UBA6899; genus MHLP01. The sequence goes on from JAYUQK010000055.1 coordinate 10,859, forward strand.
ATCAGAATAATTAGACACCAAAAAATATTGGTTTTATAACGATGAGCAGCCTCACGTTTTTGATATCTTGCAAGTAGATAGAGAATAAGAAATATAACAAAACCAAGCATACTCGCAAAGAATAAGAATTGGT
>JAYUQK010000056.1:0-10850 GCA_043756785.1 Candidatus Lloydbacteria bacterium
ATCCTTACTGGTGTTCGACCTGTTGTTACTGAGGCAGATAAACGCCTCCGCTTCACCCTCCATTCCCCAGTTGATATTCATTTGTATAACAGCTTTGGGGAACATACAGGACTTCTTGGAGCCCCAAGCTCGTCTTCCTTAGAACGTCGCTTTGAAAAGAATATTCCCAATTCATACTACCGCGAATTTGGCGAAGCAAAGTATGCAGGTATCGCCGTTGGTACTACCACCTCAGTCACTCTCCAAGGACTCGCCCTCGGTACCTTCACCTTTGATATCGAGGAAATATCAGGAAACGACAGCATTATCGCCACAACCACCTTCATCAATGTCCCCGTCACTGCAAGCACCACGGCAATCATGGTTATTCCCGAAGGAGGAATCGCTTCTACTAGTCCCGCACTCGCTCTCGACATTGATGGAGATGGTGTCACTGATCTCACCATTCAAGGAAATGCAAATGGTCTCACTGAAGAGGAGCTTGCAATAGTACTAAAGGGGGTCATCAAAACGCTCAACCTCCCAGACAACAGAGAAAAACAGCTGCTCAAGAAAATCGACAAATTAGCAAATGAACTTGCGAAGGAGCACAAGAATATAAAGTCAGGAAAACATACGATAAAGGAAGTGTTTAAGCAATTGCTGAAAACTATTGATCGATACGAACAAAAACATATTTTCACGAGTGTGGAAGCAAGTGACTTGCGAGCAATTATTGAGCAGATTAAAGGGGGTGTGCTAGAATAATAAATATGGGATACAAGAAAAGGATTTTAATTTCTCTCGTTACTCTCGTGGCGGTATTCCTTGCGTCCTTTTTTCTGTGTTATCTTAATGAAGATTTGTGTGCACAAAATACTCACGAAACACTAGCACTGTACATGTTGGCGTTTTCTTTTTCCGCATCATTTACCCTATTCGTGCTCTATTTCCTCCGCGAAGAGGTCTTTCGCACTTGGTTGCTTTTCGCGAAGTGGTACATTCCTTTCGCGACAATCGCTGTCGTTCTGTCAAATGGTTCTCATGGTGGATGGGGAATAGGAAATATCTTCGCTGCAGAGTTTGTGGTCATGTGGTCTGCCGGACTTTTCTTCCTCATTTCACTATTTCTCGTCGCCATCAAATCTTGGAAACTACGAAAAACTCCCACCGCATAGTCGGTAGTATTAAAACTTTTACAGAGACGTAAGCGACATCCTGCTTTTTAGGTTCACGACCGAGGAGGAGTGCTCCCAAATCCTCGAACTGTTCGTGAAATACAAGAAACCCTTGTGGTGTCTCACTTGGGTCGAGAATCGTCAGATGTAGGAGGGGTGGGTAGTGATGGAGTAGAGGGAGGTGTCGTGGAGACCCAGACTGGATTGCATCAGTGCGATCTCGATATATCGGTCAAGGGACCTCTCAACCGTCTCGCGGGTATGATTCATGACTGGATTGGCACCCTGACTGGGATGCCCCAGTTTGCAACCAAGGAATTCCTCAAGAAACCCTTACGGGGTCTTGCTTCACAAGGTTCTAGACTGGCATGGGGCACAGTCGCACAAAACACAAGCTAATTTAGCTTGTGTTTTGCTTTGCGACTGCGACGGGGCGGGAGAATCGAAGCCGTTCTCCATTATTTATGAAAGATTCCCATCTTGAATAAATTGGAAATGGGCACTGAGGCAGTAAGCCTCGATTCTCCCCTCCGTGCTGTGTCGTCCCCGCACTTGCCTAAGCCATTTTTCGCGCTATAGTATGCATATGCTAAAATCGTCACCAGAGCATTATTCTCCAGAGTTACTTGCGCACACAAAGAGTGCGGAGGAGGGTATTCGCAAAGCGATAACTGAGACCCATGCCGCATACGAGCAGGCAGCAGCGCCACATCTTGAAATACTCGCCACACAAGGCGGCGATGATGTTTATCCATTTCAATCAGAATTTGATGCGATTATTCGTGATGAGGATGCGAGTGTGGCACCTCTCGTACGCGCACAGCACATATTTAAAGCAAAGCTTGCGCGACTTGAAGCCGAGGGTCGCATTGAAGCCGAGTTTCATGAGCTCGAGGAGGCGGTGCTGACTCAGTTGAGCACCGAGCTCGACTCAATGCGCAGCCACTTTACGGAATCACGCTATCCAAGTTTTGTACTCCGTGCAGAAGAGATAGCAGCAGAGGCTACGCGAATATTCACGGGTGTTCCAAAGAAAAAAACGATGCAATGCATCTCGCCGAGTTATTGGGTGAGTTTAATGAGATCTGCGGTGCGGTGCGGTGAGGGGGGAGCAGTCGCGTATGTTTGCAAAAGACATTCGCAAAAGCAACTCGGAGCAATAAATGCTACTCCTGAACCAAAAAACCCACCCGATACGAATATCAGAGTGGGTTTTTTGGTGTATGTTTGATGAACCTTCTTATTCTTTGACCGCGTCCTTGAGCGCCTTTGCGGGGCGGAACTTTGGAACGCGCATTGCTGCGACCTTGATGGCCTCGCCTGTGCGTGGATTGCGCGCAGTACGTGCAGCACGAGTCTTCACGGACCAGATGCCGAGACCAGCGACCGAGACTTCGTCGCCCTTTGTGAGAGCTCCGGTAATAGTCTCGATCATTGTCTCAACAGCCTGCTCTGCGGCGACCTTTGTGCCCCCGAGCTTTTCGTGGACTGCCTCAACTATTGACTGCTTGTTCATCGTTTTTCTGATTAGCAGATGCTAATAATCTACGTTAATTGAGATTGCTCTCAAATAACTCTGTATACAGAGGTATTTAGCCTCTCCATATATTATATAGGAGGGGTATTTTCGCGCAACAGAGCCATTATTCTTCAGGGGATAACGCAGAAAGTGTCAAAAATTTGACAAACTGTATAAATTTAGTATAATCAATTAAGCAATTTTGCAATTTGAATGGAGACACCATGAATCTTGAAAATATGAGTTTTATCTTCGTTGGTCTTCTGTGCGTTGCTTGGACTTTCTTTGACTCGTGGCGTGTCGTGAAATATGCCCGCGAAGGACGGGCTGACGAGCTATTTTAGAAAAATAGGAAAGGAGAGAACAAAAGCCGCTCAACAAGCGGCTTTTTCAAAACCGAAATATCCCAGCGACGTAATTTTTGAGATGCAGTGCGAGGCGACAAGTAAAAAATTCGTAAGTTGTACGTGCAGGTACTACTTACGAATTTTTTGTGCAGTCAACGATGCAATGCGCTCAAAAAGAATGTCGGGTTAAATTGCTTACTAAATTAACGGGCGTATTCGATGCAGCGGGTCTCGCGGATGACGGTGATTTTGATTTCTCCGGGGTATTTCATCTCCTGCTCCACCTGAATGGCTATATCACGGGCGAGGGAATGTGCCTCGAGGTCGCTCATGGCCTCTGGGGTCACAAATACGCGGACCTCGCGTCCCGCTTGGAGGGCGTATGCTTTCTCTACTCCAGGCTTCGAGCGGGCGATCTTCTCGAGGTCTTCGAGCTTCTTGATGTAATTCTCGACCGACTCACGGCGTGCCCCTGGGCGGCCGCCTGAAATGCCGTCTGCGGTCTGTACGATGATTGATTCGATGGTTTCGTAAGGATATTCCTCGTGGTGTGACTGCATCGCCTTGATAATGCGCTCGTCTGCGCCAAACTTTGCAAGGATTCTGCGCCCAATGTCGACATGCGTCCCTTGTACTTCGTGGTCGAGCGCCTTGCCGATGTCATGAAAGAGGGCACCCGCTTTTGCGATAGCAACGTTTGCCCCAAGCTCCTCCGCAAGCATGCCCGAAATGTGCGCCATCTCTATTGAGTGTTGCAATACATTTTGCCCGAAACTCGTGCGGAAGTAGAGGCGCCCAAGCACGGAGATGAGTCGAGGATCCATATTGATGACTCCACATTCGTAGCATGCTTGCTCGCCCTTCTCCTTGATAATTTTATTTATTTCATGGCTCGCCTTCTCCACTATCTCCTCTATTTTTGAAGGCTGAATACGCCCGTCGAGAATAAGGTTTTCGAGTGCGACGCGAGCGATCTGACGGCGCACTGGGTCAAATGAGGAAATGACGATGGTCCCAGGGGTGTCGTCAACGATGAGCTCTACTCCGGCGACGCGCTCGAAGGTGCGGATGTTGCGTCCCTCTTTCCCGATAATTTTGCCCTTTACCTCGTCGCTGGGGATAGAAACCGATGTGGTCATGATGTCTCCTGCGGTGGAGGCGGAGAGGCGCTGGATGGAGGTAGAAAGAATGTCCTTCGCGCGGCGGTCAAGACGCTCCACGCCCTCACGCTCGAGTTTTTGCAGACGTACACGAAAATCTTCCTCAAATCGCTCGTCGATTTTCTTCATGAGGTTCTGCTTCGCGTCTTCCTCGGTGAGCCCAGCCACCTTTTCGAGCTCGCGCTCTACGACGAGCTTACGCTCTTCAATCTCTGATTTTATCCCACGGACTTCCTCCGCTTTGGACTTGAGGCTCTCCATCTCGCGGTCGACGTCCCCCTGCTTCCGGTCAAGTGTCTCCTCTTTTTTGACGAGGCGGTCTTCGGTATTTCGCCACCCACGTTCTTTTTCTTTTTCCTGCGTACGCAACTCCTCTACTTTTTTCTCTGCCTTTTTCTCTCCCTCCTGTATTATTTTTTGCGCATCCTCCTTTGCAGAGAGGAGCATCTGCTTTACTTCGATCTCTATTGAGCCGACCTTGCCCACGGTGAGCGCCCAGCGGATGACATATCCGGCGATGAGGCCAAATATTCCTGAGCCCACACCAATGGCGATGACCATGGTGAATTCCATATATGTAAAAACCCGAACCTACGCTTCGGTTTTGTGTATGCTCTTACAAATGCTGATAATCTCTCGGACTTTCGTGCAGTCTTAGGCCAGAGTTTGGTTTATGGGAGAAGGCATTTGGTGAGTCAGTTGCATACACGAGTAGGTGGAAGGGCAATTTATGTTGATAAATAACGATTTTTCTTTGTTTGATGGCTCAGTCAGCCGTAGACAGCAACGCCAACAGTCTCAATGTATCAGAAAGCCTGCGGGGTGTCGAATGATGCTGTCTCTGCACTAGCGTCCCTTTGGTTTCAGAACTTCGTCAACAAGGCCATATTTTTTGGACTCGTCCGCAGTCATGTAGTTGTCGCGGTCAGAGTCCTTCTCTACTTGGTCCGCTGGTTTCCCCGTGTTTTTTGCAAGAATTTTGTTCAAGTTGTCCTTGGTGCGCAGAATGTGTTTTGCTGAAATGGCGATGTCCGATGCTTGGCCCTCGGCGCCGCCCATCACTTGGTGAATCATTACTTCGGCGTTGGGGAGTGCAAAGCGCTTCCCCTTGGTGCCAGAGGAGAGGAGGACTGCCGCCATTGAGGCTGCCATGCCCACGCAAATAGTGGAGACGTCGGGCTTGATGTGGTTCATCGTGTCATAGATGGCAAGGCCCGCGGAGACAGAGCCACCAGGGGAGTGGATGTAGAGCTTGACGTCTTTTTTGGGGTCTTCAGATTCAAGAAAAAGCATTTGTGCAATGATGATATTGGCAGAATCGTCGTCAATGGGGCCAGAAAGAAACACAATACGCTCCTTTAAGAGGCGTGAGTAAATGTCGTAGGCTCGCTCGCCCATAGAAGTCTTTTCAATAACCGTTGGAATGAGGTAACCCATAGTATGTATATTAGCTGAGTGTCAGACTACTGTAGCACATGAACGCCATCTTGGCAAAATAAATCTTACGACTTGTTCTTTGTGGCTGCGATGAATGTGGCAAAGATTTTTTGTGAAACAGCATCACCGAGCTCCTCCGGATGCCACTCAACACCTAGTCCGAAGGGGTGCCCCCCTATTTCGACTGCCTCGATAAGGCCGTCAGGAGCAGTCGCAGACACGCGAAGCCCCGCCCCTACCTTTTTTATCCCCTGATGATGAAGGCTGTTGACGGGAATAGATGAAGACCCCGCAATCAGAGAAAGCAGAGTCCCTTCTGAGATGGTGACGTCGTGCGCGATGGCGTTGCGCGCGAGAGGTCTGCCACCCTTACCGTTATGAAAGTCGTGGACCATTCCCTTAGTCATTTCGAGGTAGACGTCTTGGTAGAGAGATCCACCGAACGCCACATTCATTACTTGCATCCCTCGGCAAATACCCAAAATGGGAATGCCGCGTTCCCGCGCAATCTCTACAAGCATGATCTCGAGGACGTCGCGCGCGCTGTCGATATTGCATGTGTACTCTTTCTTCTCTTCACCGTAGTGTGTAGGGTCTATGTCATGCCCACCCGCAAGAAGGATTCCGTCGATGTTCGAAAGGAGCACCTCCAACGCCTCCTTTTCTGGGCGGGTGACACACAAAGGAACTCCTCCCGCAGAAACGATTGCATCCACATAGGTTTGGTTGATGCTGTAGGTGAGTGGAGTCGTTGAATTTATTTGCGCGAGGGGGAGTAATATGCAAGGAGATGACATTCACCGAGTATAGCGCATGATCTCTTTTTTCGAAAACACAATGCTATGCGTGTGCGCCGGACTCGTTCTCCAGAAACGCAAACACTTTTTCGTTGGTGAGGATCATGTGCATATAGCTCCGCACGCGTGAGGGGTCTGTATCGGGGTAGCGAGCTTGGAGCTCCTTCGTGTCGCGCACGAGCACCTCCTCTTCCGGCTCGAGATGCTCCGCGTCTGCAATTTTGCCGACAATGATTTGGATTTTTGCACGTTTTTCTGCGTCGGGGCGCCACTCGGCATACATTTCCTCCATAGTTTTTTTTGCTGTGGTTAAATATTTTTCAATATCTAGCCCCATGCGGGCAATGTCGGCGCTAAATTCGTCTTGCATGCGTGCGAGCTCTTGCGCAATGATAATCTCGGGGAGCTCTATTTTTGTTTCCTTCACGATGGCTTCCATTATTGCAACGCGCTTCTTGTCTTTCACGGCCCGCGTTTTTTCAATGAGTATATTTTCGCGTAATCTTGTTTTCAGATCCTCTACGGTTTTAAATTCCCCAAGTGTCTCGACAAATGCGTCGTCGAGTGTGGGCAGAGGGGCCTGTTCATCAAAGTCTACTCCTGCTGACTGTGCGTCACGCTCCGCTTTCATGCGACGAATCTGATCAATAGTATTATTGATATCCTCTTCGGTGACGGCTACAACTTCATGCTTTCCCACTAATTTTGTGGCAATTTTTTTATAGTCAGGAAGAGTAAATTCAGGGAATACGGCGCTGGTGATAGTAAACTCGAGAGGGTTTCCGTGCGCGATTTTGGTGATGCTGATTTCTGGGCGCCCCAGCACGTCGAGTTTTTCTGCGACAATGATTTCTGGATATGCCTTGCTTATCGCTATTTCCGCCATTTCTTCAAGTAGTGCTGCTTCACCCACGCGAGCGAGCAAGACTTTTTCGGGAATATGCCCTCGGCGAAACCCAGGAAGCTCCACTCCCCCCCCTATGTGCTTGAGTGCTTCGCTCCGTGTTTTGTCAAAGTCGACTGCACTAACCGACGTTTTTATTTCGATGTGTGAGTTGGGTAATTTCTTTATTTCAACCGAGTGTTTGTGTGTAGTGTGTTGTTCCATAAGTGCGCGCATAGTAGCGTTTTTATGACATTTTCGCAAGCAAAATTGCGACACCTATCTGGTGTCGCAATTTTGAAAACCGCCGTTACCTTGTGTCCCTTGAGTGCTATATATCGTCGATGGCACCAAGCGAGTCGAGGTCTGTCGCACTGAGATCCGCCTCTATTGAGCTGAGCTCGTCGGAACTGCTCTGCGTGGTGAGTGCTGCTGTTACTTCTGCAGCTGCGAGTTCGTCAGATGTACCCATGGCTGATTCCTCCATCATCATCTTTGCCTCATGCATATCGCCCTCCATTTCGATGGCATTCATCATGTAGAATCCGCCGACAACGAGTGCAATGACCAAGAGTACACTTCCCGTAATAAATGATACTGATGCATCAATGGTGCGCTTTGGCGCGACCACAATATTTTCTGAGACTTTGTTTTGTGCTTGTTCCATGGTGTTTATTATGAGTTTGCTTTATGGGGCGACAGCAGTGGTTGTTGCACCCGCCTCAATTTTTACATTTGCTTTCAGGCTCGCGATCGCAACGACAAGTGCCTTATGCGCGGCTACGACAGCCTCTCGTGTCTTTTGCAGTGCTTCACGTACTGACTTTCCTGCGTCAGATGAAGGCGTACTACTCGCTGCCGTAACGGCACTTTGTACACTCGACTTTGCTAGGCCAACAGCGGTGGTCGCCTCAGCAATCTTCGTGCGCGCAACGCCGATATTCGCCTCTGCGGTAGCGGTGTTCACTCCCTTTTCCTTGAGTTTCGCAACTCGTGAGTCGAGGCGCAAAGCCATTTTGGTAAAGCGGTCTATCGCAGCCTCCATGCGCACGATCATTTGTGTGCTCATGCGCCGTAGTATTTCTCCGCGATGCTCCTGCTTCCGTTCCTCCATGTTTTCCTTTCGCTCCTCCATCCGCTCCTTTGCCTCCTCTCTCTTCTCACCACGCATTGGTGTGCCGCTCCCCATCATGTGGTCCTTCATCTCATCGCGCTTTTCCATTCGATTTTCCAGAATAGGAGGGAGTGGGCTTGTGCCACTTGCCATCATATGCTTTCCCGTTGGAAGTCCGGATGCAGCATCGCGAGGAGAGACAACCCCACTCTTTGTGGGACTCTCACGAATAAGGAGTGGTTTTGGTGGTGCCACCATCCCAGCTCCACCTTTCCCTGGTGGCATTTGTGGATTTGACTCACCAAAAGAATATCCATCCGCAGTTGCGGGTGGTGCTGGTGGGGGAGTAATGGTCGCACTTGCACTTGCTCCTGAGCTCGCGCTCGTACCCCCACTCTCTGTCCCAGTGGTCGCCCCCGCAGCCGCTTCTTCTGCGCTGACAAGTACTGGGACGAGCATGAGCATGCTCACGATACCCGCACTAATGATTGCTGTTGATTTCATGTAGAAAAATTAATAAATAACTATTATCGATGCTTTGAAAGCACTCAATATAGTATAGCAAAACCCGCATGACTTTGTGACATGCGGGCTGTGCAGAACTGCTATTTGTTATATCTTCGTTGGATATTTCTTCTGGTATTGCGCAATAGACTTTTGTACGTCAATTTTTGCTGCGCTCGCGTCACGCCACTCTCCCACCTCCACCTTCTTTTGCTGCAGGTCTTTGTAGACGGTGAAGAAGTGCTTGATCTCGTCGAGGATGTGCGGCTCCAAGTCGCTGAGGTCTTTCGTGTTCTTGAAGCGGGGATCTGCTGCGGGTACAGCGAGCACCTTCGCGTCACCTTCGCCACCGTCAATCATGTCGAGTACGCCGATGGGGCGTGCCTCCACAAGGCACCCGGGCACCAAGGGCTCGGCTCCGAGCACGAGTACATCGAGGGGGTCACCGTCGTCCCAGAGTGTCTGCGGCACGAAGCCGTAGTTTGCGGGGTAGTGCATTGGTGAGTAGAGCACGCGGTCGTACTTGATGAGACCCGTATCTTTGTCGAGTTCATACTTTACCCGTGAAAGCATGGGAATCTCGATGATTACATTCAATCCATCCTTATCACCATACGGAATATCATGCCATAAGTTCATAGAATAAAAATTATTGATTATTTCTCGTCTGCGTTGGTATTTTCTGTGACGACTTCCTTGTCTTCCGCAACCTCTTCTTCCGCCGTTACAGTTTCAGGATCCGGCTCACCCGCAGACTCGTCTGATGCAATAAACTCCGCCACCTCTTCTTCGGGGGTTGCGGCGAGGTCTGTGGATTTTGCCACTCCTGCTAAAGCCCCCCCGTCATACGCCTCACCTTCGGTCGACTGGATGTCGATGCGAAAGCCCGTGAGCTTGGCACCGAGCCGCACATTTTGCCCTCCGCGACCAATCGCCAAAGAGAGCTGGTCGGGCATTACCTCGACGACTGCGCGGCGCTCCTCTTTGTTCACAATGACTGAGCGAATTTTTGCAGGAGAGAGCGCGTCTGCAATAAACTTTTCGATATCGGGAGACCATGCGATGATGTCGATCTTCTCTCCCGCAAGCTCCGAAATAACCGTTGCCACGCGTACGCCGCGCTGTCCGACACACGAGCCAACGGGGTCGACGTGCGGGTCGTTTGAATAGACAGCGATTTTGGTGCGTGAGCCTGCTTCGCGTGCTATTTCCTTCAGCTCCACGATACCCGTCGACACCTCTGGCGCCTCAAGTGCAAACAGTGCGCGGATAAAGTTGGGGTGTGCACGCGAGAGGCGGAGATTCACCCCGCGAGGAGAGTCCTCGACCGAGTAGAGGTAGCTCCGCAAGCGCTCTCCAGTGCGGTAGCGCTCCCCAGGGATTTGGTCTTCATATGCGAGGAGGCCCGTCGCACGCCCGAGATCGATGAAAATGTTGCCGCGCTCGATGCGCTGCACAATTCCCGTGACAATCTCCTCGCCCTTCTGCGCAAACTCGTCGAGCATCGACGTCTTCTCAGCCTCACGAATTTTTTGGATGATGACCTGCTTTGCCGTCTGCGCTGCGATGCGTCCGTAGTCGTCCCTTGCTTCGAGATTGAAGATGAGCTCTTCGCCAAGCCCTGAATCTTTTTTGATGAGTCGCGCATCCTCGATCATGATGTGGTGCTCGGTGTTGAAGCGCACGCGGGTGTCGATGTCTCCCTCTCCTTCTGCCCCAACGATGGGGAGAGGCGTGGAGACAAATGGGCGCATTGGTGCGTCGTCCATTTCTTCCTCGCCCTCCATAGGCTCGCGTACCATCGTCTCGTCCACAACGATTTTGACCTGCTCGAAGTCCGTCTTGCCGGTGTTCATGTCGAGCTTCGCACGCACAATCTGCCCCTTCTTTCCGTAGTCCTTCTTGTACGCCGCCGCAAGCGCCGCCTCAATG
>JAYUQK010000057.1:0-3764 GCA_043756785.1 Candidatus Lloydbacteria bacterium
ACATATATGAATATGTCTTCCTCGCCGTCTTTCCCGCGCCGCACATTTCATTCATTTTTGAAAAACTTGTTAATTTGTTTTTAATAATTATTTTGTCTAAAAAAAAACCCCTTCGGGTGAACCACTTATTACCCCAAGTATATACCCTGGGATAAAAAAGTCAAGTGGCGGTAATGTACAAAAACGCCATATAATATGGCGTTTTGGGAGAACAAAGAGGTGGGGTCGGCAGGTGGCAGTGCCCGCGTACGACTAATATTTGTTTCTTTTCAGAAAAGAATCCCCAAGTGAATACCCCAGCGGATACCTTACGTTCTCTGGGCAAGTGGGTTTTCCCGTAACATGCGACGGGGGGTAACTTGCATACGGAGTATCGCTCGGCAAATACATATCACGATGAGGGGTGGTTTTTTCTCGGAGAGTAGTGGGCACCGCTAATGGCGGTATATCGGGAAGTGTATTTTTCGTAGCGTGTTGCTCCTTTGCTTTTAATGAGAGGTGGTGACTTCGGTAAAGCACGAGTATCACAAAAATAGCGATAAATATGGCTAGTCCCGCAAGTGTGTACCCTATGTATTCGACTTGGCTCCTCAGTCTTGCTTCAGCGATCATTATGTCTTTCAGGTCGGGGCCTATCGCCGACAATTCGGCGGCCACCACATTCTTTTGCGCAGCAGTAGTTTCACGCATGCGTAGTGCTTCGGCAAGCTCACGCTCACTGAGCGGCACTGTCACAACAAAGCCGACGGGGAGCTTTCTCCATGCATCGTCGCAGGAGACTTTTGTCCGCACGCAGGATTCTTTCCAATACGTGGGCCATGACGCACGTGGCTCGCCATCACGCACAAACTGTGCCCACAGAGTGCGGGGTGCATCGACGCCAAGAGCGAAGCTTTTTGTTGTGGGAGTTGCCAGAATGGGCGTCAGCGCTTCTGCAAACACCGGTGTCCAAATGCACCACAACGCCATGATGGCAAAGAACGAGGCAAAAAAACGCGAAATTTTTCTCATGCGATACTCCAGAAAGAAAATGTTTCACAAATACTCGCTAACGTAGACTCTACCCGCACACTGCTGTGTTGTCAAAACAAAAACACCCTTCACGCGAAGGGTGTTTTTATGGCTCTGTTCTTATGTTTAGCGCACTTCGTAGGTGATCGTCACGCTTGAGGTGAACTTGTTCTCCCCCACAGGAATATTTGCTGCTTGTGGAGCCACGGCATCGGAGGACATTGTCTTCATCTCCATGCCACCTCGGCCAAAGTTATAGATGGGATAGTTGTTGCCCTCGCTGAAGGAGGTGATACGCACAAGCTTGACCCCGAGCTCTCGAGCGAGCTTCTCTGCCTTTGCTTTTGCTTTGTCGATAGCTTCCTTGCGCGCTTCTTCCTTTACGCCATCCTCGTCGTCGACCTTAAAGGTGAGTCCGCTCACATAGGATGCGCCTTTGTCGGAAAGTCCTCCGAGTACAAGCCCTGCGTTATCGACCTTGCGAATACGCACGTCGACAGACTGCGTCACCTCGTAGCCGGTGAGGACCTGCTTGCCCTCCGTTGGGGGGCAGCCATAGCCACTAAGGCATGGTACGTAGGCGCTTGTTTGTTTCCACTCATATTTTGGATTCAAATTGTAGCCCGTCGTCTTGATGTCTTTATCTTCCACACCTGACTCTTTCAGAAATGCGTGAATCGCTTTCATCTTGTCGTCGACGGTCTTGCGTGCGTCGGCGGCAGTCTTCGCCTCACTGGTAATCGCATATGAAACTTCGGCTATATCGGGAGCCGCGACTGCCTCGCCTTCACCAGAGACACTGATGGTGGTGAGCTCACCTGGGACGTTGCGACCAATGAATTGATACTCTTTCACCGTGGATGCAAAGAGTGCGACCAAAAATAATGCTCCCGTAAGAGCGAGGATCGACAGCGCCGCGACTATCTGCTGCGGAGGCATGATGCGCAACACCTTCCCCTCCTCGTAGTTTTCTGTAGCCATATGTGTAAATATGTTTAGTTAATTAATTATTGTACTCATTATAACACGTGGGAGCGGGCATTGTGACACTCAGCTACTTCACCGTCACGGATTTTGCGAGGTTGCGAGGTTTGTCGGGATCGTTACCACGGAGGACGGCGAGGTGGTACGCGAGGAGCTGAATAGGGATGATGCTTGCTATCGGGGAGGCCAAACCGAGGTCTGGGGTGGGGATCCATTCATCGAACATTTTATCGTTGTCGGGACTAATACCAATAATGTATGCACCACGACTCTTCAGCTCCATCGTATTCGACTCCATGTCTCTCTTCGTCTCGTCGTTTGGCATAAGCGCAATAACTGGTGTACCTACGTCGATGAGCGCAATCGGCCCATGCTTGAGCTCTCCACCCGGGAAACCTTCAGCGTGAATGTATGACACCTCCTGTATTTTTATCGCCGCCTCTTGTGCGATGGGTGCATTTAGTCCGCGACCAATGATATAGAGGTCATTATGCTTCACCAGCTTAAGTGCAATTTGTTTTATATCATGAGAGAGGTCCGGGGTGAGCCACGCGCGTACGTCCTTCACCACTCCTCGCATGAGATGCTTTCCGTCAGGGAGTTTCTTTCCTAATGCATGTGCAATCAAAATGAGTACAGCTATCTGCGCAGTAGCGGCCTTCGTCGACGCAACGGCTATTTCAGGACCGGCGTTTAAGAAAAGTGACTTCCGAGACATGCGGTCGATGGAGGAGCCGACCACGTTTAAGAGTGCGAGGATGCGCGCGCCCTCTTTTGCGGCGACCGTAAGGCCCTCGAGCACATCAGCCGTCTCGCCACTCTGGGACACGGCAACAATCGTACTTTTTTTGTTCAAAAATTGTCCGTATGCGGCGAACTCGCTACCAACATATGCGGTCGTGAGCTTCCCTGCGATGCGTGCTGCATAGAGCTCGCCAAGCTTGGCCATCTTTGCCGCAGTGCCACAGCCGATGAAAAAAAGATGCTCGGACTCCTTCATGAGGCGTGCAAATTCTTCGAGCTTTGCATCCTCTTGGTGTATCGCCTTGTCGAGCGAGAGCGGCTGCTCCATTATTTCCTTGAGCATGTAGTGCGGGTAGCCGTCTTTCGTGGCACTCGCTTTATCCCAGGTGACCTCAGTCCACTCATGGTCCACCTTCTTTCCCGTATCAAGTGCGCGAATCATGATACCGTCTGCGGATACCTTGAGATATTCTTGATCACCCGGATAGAGCACGAGACGCGTATGGTCTATGAATGCCGGCACGTCAGAGGCGAGGAAATACTCATGCTCCCCATGGCCCACCACAAGCGGCGATCCGTCGCGCATTGCGAGCAAATACGGCTCACCAAGCTTCATAACGACGACCGCGTAGCGACCTTCGAGCATTTTCCCTGCCTCGACGAATGCTGCTTCAAAACTTTTCTTTTCGTGGGTAATAAAATAGTCGATGAGATGTGGGATGACCTCTGTGTCTGTCTCGGAAAGAAAAAGTGCGTCGGCAGAAGGGCCTAGCTGTGCACGCAGGAAAGCCCTGATCTCCTCGTGGTTCTCGACGATACCGTTGTGAATGACGGCGATGGTCCGCGATGCATTGAAATGTGGGTGAGCATTGGCTTCAGTAACCCCACCGTGTGTCGCCCAGCGCGAGTGGCCAATTGCCATCTTCCCCATGATTCCCTTCAGGTCGCTTTTTGCGGCCAGCGAAATTTTCCCTACCGCTTTCGTCGCAAACATTCCCTCATCGGTCTCGGTAGCTATCCCCCAT
>JAYUQK010000058.1:0-3749 GCA_043756785.1 Candidatus Lloydbacteria bacterium
TTGTCTTCCACCATGTGATGCAGTTTTAAGATATACATGTAGCCGACAGAAATCTCCTGCTCGAATGCCTCGCCCGTACGTCCGTCGAAAAGTTTCATCTTTCCGTCTTCGCGGTAGCCTGCGGACTTGAGCTCTGCGCGAATCTCTTCTTCGGTCACACCCAAGAACGGAGGGGTGATAGCTTGGTAGCCGTGCTTGTGTGCAGCGAGTCCCAAATGCAGCTCAAATATTTGTCCCAAGTTCATACGTGATGGCACACCGAGTGGGGTGAGTACCACGTCGATAGGCGTACCGTCTTCTTGGAATGGCATCTCTTCAATAGGCAAAATCTTTGAGATAACACCTTTGTTGCCGTGGCGGCCAGCGAGCTTGTCTCCCACGGAAATATTACGGAGCTGCGCGACCTCTATATAGATACGCTTGATGATGCCCGACTCGAGGTTGTCACCCTTTTCACGCGAAAAGACTTTTACGCTCAAAATGCGTCCACGCTTGCCGTGTTCCATGCGCAGGCTCGTATCTTTCACGTCACGCGCCTTCTCTCCGAAGATAGAGCGGAGTAGTCGCTCCTCAGGTGTGAGTGTCGCCTCTCCCTTTGGAGTAATTTTCCCGACGAGAATGTCACCTGGGCGTACTTCTGCTCCAATGCGGACGATGCCCTCGTGATCGAGGTCTTTCAATTTTACTTCACCGACATTTGGGATGTCGGGGGTAGTGACCTCGGGCCCAAGTTTGGTGTCGCGCACGTTGACGACAAATTTTTCGATGTGAATAGACGAGAGGATGGACTCACGCACCAGTCTCTCAGAGAGGATGATGGCATCTTCGTAGTTGGCTCCTCCCCATGACATAAATGCGACGAGCAGATTCTGGCCGAGTGCCATCTCTCCGCGGTCGGACGTCGAAGTGTCGGCAAGCACGTCGCCCTTCTTGACCTTCTCCCCCACCGAGACGATTGGTCGCTGGTGGTAGCAATTCGCATTGTTGGTCATGATGTAGTTGAGCAGCTTGTACTCCTTCTCATTTCCCTTGTTGTCTTTGAGTACAATGTGGCGTGCGTCGACTTCCTTGACGACACCATCTGCATCTGAGAGCACGACGCGGCCGGAGTCGCGTGCGATGCGTCCCTCCATGCCGGTGGCCACAATGGGTGCCTCAGGGCAGATCAGCGGCTCAGCTTGGCGTTGCATGTTTGAACCCATGAGTGCGCGGTTTGCGTCGTCGTGTTCCAGAAATGGAATAGACGAGGTCGCGGTCGAGAATGCTTGGTTTGTGGCGACGTCGATGTAGTCGACAAGGTCGCGATTCACGATACCAGGATTGCCCTTCACGCGCGCCTCGACGCGGTCGCCGAGCATCATGTCTGCCCCATAGGGTACCGCTGCGTGTGCAATAATAAAACCTTCTTCTTCAAGTGCGTTCAGATATTCGATCTTGCCGGTAATCTTGCCGTCTGTCACCTTCACATATGGAGTCTCGATGACGCCAAATGCATTGGTGCGCGCATAGACCGACATACGCAAGACGAGTCCAATGTTCGGACCTTCTGGCGTATGGATAGGACAGAGACGTCCGTAGTGGCTTGGGTGCACATCACGCACCTCGAGTCCGGCGCGTTCTTTCGTGAGTCCTCCAGGGCCCATCGCAGAGGTGGTGCGCAAATGCTCCACTTCGTCGAGCACATTGCCTTGGCTCATGAGCTGTGCGAGCTGGTTGGTGGTGAAAAACTCCTTCAGACGTGCCTGAAGTGGGCGCGGGGAGACGAAGTTGATAGGCAAAATAGTATCGGTCTCGACGGTCGACATGCGATCCTGAATATTGCGCTTCATCTGTGTCATTCCGACGCGTAGTTTTGCTTGAAGCATTTCTCCGACGAAGCGTACGCGGCGGCTTCCAAGGTGGTCAATATCGTCTTCCACGGCGCCCCTCATGTGGTTGAGCTTTGCGATATGCGAAATAGTCGAGATGAGGTCAGTGAAGGTCAGCACGCGCACCTCGAGCTCTTTGTCGGTCATTGGTTTCTCAAATCGCTTGTTGAAGCGGTAACGTCCCACCGGAGAGAGGTCGTAGCGCTCGCGAGAAAACATGGGGTCGATGAGGTCGCGCGCATTTGCGGTCGTCGTTACGTCACCATCGCGGAGGCGACGATACACTTCGACATAGGACTCGTCGAGTGTTTTGGCGACGTCTTTGACGAGCGTCTTCTCTATATAACGCTTTCCGTCTGGGTCACCCTCAAATGCTTTCAATATTTCGACATCGGTGCACTTTCCAAACACACGAAGGAGGCTCGTGATAGGGAACTTGCGCTTGCGGTCGATCTTTACCCAAACCACCTCGTCGGAGTCGGTCTCTATTTCGATCCATGCGCCACGTGAAGGGATGACCTTTGCGCCGAAAAATCGCCCAGCTTTTAATTCCTGTGCGGTAAAAAATATTCCGAATGAGCGTGCGAGCTGTGGGACGACGACGCGCTCCACGCCGTTGACGACGAAGGTGCCGCGCGAAGTTGCGATGGGGAAGTCCGCCATAAAGACCTCTTGCTCCTTCACGGTGCCGAGCGTCTTGTTGGTGAGGCGCACCTTTGCACGCAGCGGGGTCTCGAAAGAGATTTTGTGCTCGCGCGCGTAGTGCTCGTCAAAGCGCGGCGGAGTGATATCGAACCCGATAAACTCGAGGTCGAACTTCTTCTTTGAATAATCGCTGATTGGGGAGAACTCTTTGAAGAGCTCTCTTAGCCCTTCCTCCACCAACCAATCGTAGGAACGCTTCTGTAGCTCCACGAGATTAGGAATCTCTGCGAGCGGCTGCTTATAGCGCCCAAAAAACTTCTTATTGATTGCCTCCATAATCGAATAAGTGAATTATTAAAAATACGATACGCGAAAGAGCAAAATTATAGACAGGCGCAAAAACACGGACTCAGCGAGAGTTTGTGTCTTTTATTCCTCCAAGCATGAAACGAAACGCGAAACGAGAGTGGTCTATACTAAGGGTTATCTGCCAATAACTCAATCAAGGCCGTTAGTGAGTGACAGTATAGATTAGCGCCCCACTACCGTCAAGAGCTATACTTTTCGATGGGGATAAGCAAGGGGAAAAGATGGGGACATCCCGCTCAGCATTGCCTTGTGGGGGTACGGATAAAAATCTGCTGATTTTTTCCTGAAGACTCGTCTCGCCAGGCTCCGTACCCCCTCAAAAAACAATGCTTCGCTCCCAAGGAAAGAAATGCCTCCGCAAGTCCTTTCAAAATGAGAATACCCTCGCCGAGAGAGAAGGGAGGGAAATAACAGTTGGGGGGGGTAAAAACTATTTCGATATTTTATTGTGATCGATTTCACTAAATGGATGTCGAGAGATATACCCCCACATCTCTTTTTCTTTTTCTGAACCACGACAATTGAGCTCGATTAAAAGTTTTTTTGTTGTTTCGTGTTCAGTCCCGATTACTCGAGAAAGTATGTCAAGATTTCTCCATCCATCAGGAAAACGTTGGTCATTCATCATTTTTTCCAAAAGCTCCTTCCTTGCACTATCAAGGTTACGTTGTGGCTTCCCTTGCATATAGAGAAATAGGACTTGAACACACACGCCAACCAAAACACCTCCTAGTCCAATGAGAGCGACTAAAATATTCTCGGGCATTCTAATGAATAACCCCGGGTCAGAGACCCGAGGTATCTGCCTCACTCCAACCCCGGAAACAAGCTCGGTTGTGCACGATATAAGGGTGCATAATGTGCACC
>JAYUQK010000059.1:0-3745 GCA_043756785.1 Candidatus Lloydbacteria bacterium
GTGACGTGCGCACGGGCGTCGCACTCTCCGCTGCAATGGGCAAGCACCCGCAAATACCGGGTATTATGGTGCAGATGATCAAAGTGGGGGAGGAGACGGGGGAGGTGGGGAGCATACTCGAGACCCTCGCAAAGTTTTATAAACGTGAAGTCGATAACGCCGTCGAGACGCTCATCGGGCTCATTGAGCCTGTGATGATTATTCTCCTCGGTCTCGGGGTTGGAGGTCTCCTCGTTTCCATCCTCCTCCCCATTTACGACCTCGCCTCCTCATTTTAGAGAAGCTTCCATTTTTCGCGTATTACTTCGCCAAAAACTGAAAAAGGTACCTGACGCCCTTTTGATTGCATCATCGCCCCATACCCACTATAATTTTACATTATGATGGAAGATATTCGCACCCACAATCTTTCCAAGGAATACTACACTGCCGCTGGGGTAGTGCACTCAGTACGTAATCTCACCCTTTCTGTGGAGCGTGGAAGTGTATTCGGCTTCTTGGGCCCAAATGGCGCAGGGAAGACAACCACCATGAAAATGCTTGTCGGGCTCGCGATGCCTACGAGCGGGGAAATAGTGGTCGCGGGGGGGAGTCCGAGGGATATTGCTGTTCGAAAAAATATTGGCTTCATGCCGGAGTCCCCCTCTTTCTATCTCTATCTCACGGGCAGAGAGTTTCTCGAGTTTATTGCGGACATTTTTGACTTAGAAAACCGCGCGGGGCGCATACAAGAAGTGCTCGCCGAGGTCGACTTGGTTGGGCGCGAAAACCGCCAGATTCGCACGTACTCAAAGGGGATGCTGCAGCGCCTCGGGCTCGCACAGGCACTCCTGAACGACCCACAGATACTCTTTTTGGACGAGCCACTCGACGGCCTTGACCCACTTGGCCGCGCAGAGATTAAGCAGATAGTGGAAAAACTCAAAACTTGTGGCAAGACCATCTTCCTCAACTCCCACATCCTCGCTGACGTAGCCTTGCTCTGTGACACGGTGGGTATCATCGATAACGGCAGCCTCATTGCGTGCGACACACCCCACTCTATCGCCACGGGCTACCGCGACCTCGAGGACGCCTTTGTGCACATTATTAAAAAAGCGCGCAAGGGCGCAGCAGAAAAACTATGATACAACGCATCCTCGCTATAGCCCGCAACACGTTCCGTGAGACGCTGCGCGACCGCATCCTCTGGTCGGCGCTTGTGGTGATGCTCGCGCTCATCACTTTTTCGACTTTTGTCGGCTCGGTCTCGCTACAGCAAGATACGCGGATGGTCGTTGACTTCGGACTCACGGCCATCTATCTTCTCCAGATTTTTGTCGCGGTCTTTATTGGCTCAATGCTTATTTTCAAAGAAGTCGAGCGCAAGACCTTTTTTCTTATTATTCCAAAGCCCATCCGTCGTGAGGAGATTATTATCGGAAAATGTCTCGGCCTTACAGCGACGACCATTGCCGTGACGGGCCTCTCCACACTCGCGCTGTGCGCCATTCTTTTAGTGAAAGGTGTACATGGGTTTTATGTACCCATCTTCGTCAGTGTGCTCCTCTCCCTCTTTGAATCCGTCATACTCATCATGGTGAGCATTCTGTTTTCTGGACTCACTTCGCCCATACTCTCTGCGGTGTACACCATTGCTTTTTTTCTGATTGGGCACTCGAGTGAAATTCTGCGCGTATTGATCGAAAAGCAGAATGGGCTTGTGACTGAGTATGCACTCAAAGCGGCATACTATGTTTTACCCAATCTCGAGAAGTTCAACATACGTAACGACGTGGTCTATGCGGCGCTTCCCGACGCGCGGGGGATAGTGGCGGCAGTGCTTTACGCTCTGTGCTACGCCATTTTTCTCTTCTTTCTCGCCCGCGCCATGTTCGCCAAAAAAGAGTTTTAAGCTATGAACAGCAAGCGCACTCGCTCTCTACTTCTGACACTCGCCCCCCTCGTCATACTTCTGGGGGCGGTTGTGTTGCAGGTGCGCTATGATGCCATCGTTCTCGAGCGTTTTGTGCTCCGCGCACCCGTACACAAGTCCGTCATGCCTGCTCCTGTGGTGCGCCATCTCGCATTTGGTTTCGACAACATGCTCGCCGACTATTATTGGGTGACGGCGGTACAGGATTATCTGAAGTGGGACAGTCGTGACGCGTATTATCCCGAATATTTCCGCCTCATCGCCACGCTCGACCCTCGTTTTGAGTACCCGTACCTCTTTGCCATCCTCACGCTCCCCACAAAAGGGAATCCTGAGTCGCTCGAATGGCTCTCGAGCGTCACCGAGGAGGGGGTGAGGGCATTCCCTCTGAATTATCAGATCCCCTTTTCCGCGGCAACGCAGTTCCATGTTGTAGCGAAGGAAAATGCCCGCGCACTCCACTTTCTCGCCATTGCCGCCGCAGTCCCCGATGCTCCCGAGCTCGTGCACCGCACCTACGGTATCTACCTCATGCGTGACGCCACAGACTACAAAAAGTCGAGAGCGCTTTTTGAGACCATTCTCGCAACGACGGATAATGACGAGAGTAAGCGCATCGTACAGGAGCGCATCACCCTCCTCGACTTTATCGAGGGGCTCGAGCAGGCAATCCGAGAGTACAAAGCGAGGCAGGGCGCGTACCCCACTTCCATCGAAGCATTGCTCAAAAAAACACAGCGTGACGTGCCCGAAAGTGTGACTGCCCTCATCAACAAATACTCTCCCAAAATCGACCAGTCTACAGGCAAGATCCTCCTGAGGTAGTAAAAAATGAGATGTAATGACGTTGTATTGACATAATAGCGTGTGAAAGATAGACTTGCTGCATGAACACAACACTACAAATTCGTATCGACAGCAAGACGAAACAACGCGCGCGTAAGGCGCTCGAGGCGATGGGTCTCGATATGTCGAGTGGGGTGAAGCTCTTCCTCACCCAAGTGGGTCGCACGGGGGTGGTACCATTTTATCCGATGAGCGCACAATATTGGCCGGCTGAAAAAAAACAACAAATGAAGTTGGAGGTGGAGGAGGCGCTACGAAGTGGAAAATCCTTCCACACCGCAGCAGAGCTCCACGCAGACATTCTTGCTAACCCATAAGCATGTACCTCGTACGCTCAACGAAAGCATATCGCAAGGCGCACAAGCGCGTATCTCGACACAAGGATTTTGACCACGCAGCACTCGAATCCGTCATTGACACGCTCGCTCTCGGGAAGCCACTTGATGAAAAATATCGTGACCATCAGCTGAGTGGGGACATGAAGGAGCGCCGCGAGTGCCACATCCGCGGTGACGTTCTCTTGGTATATCAAAAGCACAATGACATACTCGTCCTCCTTCTCGTGGACCTCGGCTCCCACTCCTCACTTTTTCCTTAAGGCGGAGGGATTACATGCTTACGGGGACTTGCATAGATGGGTTTGGCACGGTCCGCCGCCTTGGGCGGCAAACCCATCGAGCAGAGCAACAGTTTTTCGCTGGAAAAATTGAAGGCGTGCCCAGTAAGTATGTAATCCCGTAGAGCCGAGTTATCCCCACCCCCCCCCAAGACCACCCACCCACCCAGTGCTATGATTAGGTGAGCCAGCATGGTGTCGCTATTTATTATATTATTTAGATTTACCTTATGTTCACCTCTATTAAAAATCGCACCCAAAGCCTCACACAGGGTTTCACCCTCATCGAGCTTTTGGTCGTCATCGCAATTATCGGCATCCTCTCATCAGTCGTCTTGGCTTCGCTCGGTACAGCCCGCCAGAAGGCC
>JAYUQK010000060.1:0-10543 GCA_043756785.1 Candidatus Lloydbacteria bacterium
AATGCGACATTTGGATTTCGGCTCGACAATACCGGAAACCGTGGAATTATCCCCACAGGGAAAATTCGCATTTTTGATCGCAAGGGTGAACAGGTCGACGTGGTGGAAATCAATAATACGGGGGACAGAATAGAGCCAGAAAAAAAACAACAACTAGCGAGTGTGTGGCAGTCAGGGAGTCACTTTGGAAAGTATAAGGCCATGCTCGACGTCTCATATGGAAAGACGGGGACCATCCAAGATACGGTATTTTTCTGGGTACTGCCGTGGAAAAAATTGCTTTCATTTTTTCTGACTATTGCCATTATTTGCACAGTACTTGCACTTTTATTTCACTCCTATGCGACAAGTGGAGGACGTAAATTAGCATTCCAGCGGGGTGGGTCTTCACGTGACGAAGATAAAGAGGAGGACGACGGAGCAGAAGAGAATAAAAATAAAAATGAAGTGGAGGCAGAAAGTGGCCGTGTGACCATATTTGGGCGAATGCTTTTGCTGTGGAAACGAAATGCCCTTGCTGCAATTCCCGTAATGAAAAAAGAAGCATACATTGACGCACTGAAGGGGGTTGAGCACCCGCGGCCACAGCGTACACGCCACTCTGCCTCAACGACCCACTCATCAGCCGCCCCACTACAGCTCGCGTCACGAGTAAAAAAGATGGAGGTTGACCCTGCGCACATACTTCAACTGAAGAAAAAGTAGAGATTAATTCACTCTATATATAGTATATGAACATTCATGCCAAAAAAGACGGACTAAGGTCGTTCCTTAGCCTTGGAAGATGCGACCTTGAAGAAGTTGTCCGACTTTTTTGTCTCTGTGTAAGCATTTTTTTTGTCTTCTCTCCACATTATGCCTTTGCACAAACGAGTCCTTTAGCGGAAGGAAGAGTACTCTCAATGACCCTCACTCCGCCATATTTCAGCATCGCGCTTGGAGCTGGCGCAGAGTGGTCGAGCTTGCTCAAGTTTTCTAACGGGAGCCTGTACCCAATCACCGTTCGAGCTGATGTACAGAATTTTCGCACCAACGGGGGTTCGGGAATAGAATTTTTCGCTCCTTCAAACGAGCTCGCGACACTACCCTACGAGCTCGCGGCATGGGTCACCATCCCTACTGGGGGGATCCGTGTCTCCGCGGGGGAAACGATACAGATTCCCTTCACAATTCGGGTGCCCAAAGACGCAGAGCCTGGGGGGCACTATGCTGGCATCATGGTGGGGAGTGGGGTCGGTGATGCCGTGCAGGGTGGGGTCGGGGTGAGCTCAGCGCTGAGCTCCCTCCTCTTGGTGCGCGTCGCTGGGGAGGCCGTCGAGTCTGGCTTCATTCGCGACTTCTCGACAGAAAATTTTGTTGTGCAATCACAAGATGCATCGTTTCAGCTTGAGTTTAAGAATACGGGCAATGTGCACATCGAGCCAAGAGGGGAAGTGGAAATTACGAATATGTTTGGAAAAATTCGTGGACACATCACGCTGCAATCCGGAAGTTCCTTCGGACACATCCTCCCATTTTCGACGAAGAATTTTATGTTTACTTGGAAGGGCGAGACAAACTATCTGGACATAGGACTCTATCGTGCGCGCGCAACGCTCTACTACGGAGAACAAGGAGAGAAGGTTGCTTACCACAATACCTACTTTTTGGTATTCCCGTGGTTGCCAGCACTCGCCATGCTCTCGTCCCTCGCTTTGTTTTCTTGGTTTGTGCGACGAGGTGTACGTCGGTATGTCGAAAGCGCAGTGTCTATTGAGCAAAAAAACAGCGGAAACAAAAACAGCCCAAATGGGGCGAGGCCGGAAGTACCCCCCAAAGTGACCCTCGCCATGCTCCGTAACCCCATATCAGGTCGCAATCGCAGCAAGTCACGACAGTCATTTTTTGCCTTCCTCGCTATTTTATTACTCGGTATGTCCCTCATTGGCTACTATTTTTACCAAGTATTTCAAGTTGAGCGGCAATTCCAAGTTACTGTCCAAAAAAACTCCGGAGAGTGAGGCATTGTACTTTGAGGGAGTCGGACTGTACCTCCTTGCGGAGGGATTACATGCTTACTGGGACTTGCACAGATGGGCTTGGCACGGTCCGCCGCTCTGGGCGGCAAACCCATCGAGCAGAGCAACAATTTTTCGCTGGAAAAATTGAAGGCGTGCCCAGCAGGCATGTAATCCCGCAGTGTCGACTTATCCACAGCTTTGTAGCTATTTATCCACTCGTTTCGCACATGGTGTTGTATAATACTGTACAGGTGTAATCTCCATAA
Organism: Candidatus Lloydbacteria bacterium; assembly: GCA_043756785.1. Taxonomy (GTDB): domain Bacteria; phylum Patescibacteriota; class Minisyncoccia; order Phycocordibacterales; family UBA6899; genus MHLP01. The sequence continues at coordinate 2,267 of JAYUQK010000060.1, forward strand.
AAAGAGAACACCATCCGAGGTGCAGAAGCTATCATCCCAATGATAAAAAAATAAAAGCAAGAAAAGAGAATTTGTAGCAATTTCCACATATAGCCCGTCGCGTATCCCACATGCGCAATAGACGCCAAATGATTGTCGAAAATCTTTTGGCCCACATAAGCCATTATTCTCTATATTATAAATATTGTATGAACATCAGTTCTTTCAAAACGCTTTCACGATCCAAGAAGATCGGGGCGCTTATCATTGGGACAACACTCGCATGGTCTCTCGGTCTGCCATTCTATATTGGCACCGCTTCCGCTGCGAGCTTAACAACTATTAGCGACACGATTGTGAGCTCGGCTCCTTCGGCTGCGACGAATCATACGCTTGTGTGGACGACGCCAACTGGAGTGGCAACAGGTCAGACGATTCTCGTCACCTTTGATCCAACGGGACTACTCTTTACTGTGACCGGTCTCGTTGTTGGTGATTTTTCTGGTGCGACTGTCCCCCTCGTTGTTGCTGCCTGTACAGCTGCTCCGGGTGAGGCGACACTGACATCAACCGCAGATACCTTTACATTAACCATGTGCGCGGGAGATTCTATTGCGGCTGCGGCAACAGTAACTCTCCCAATTACCGGAAATAGAATAACCAACCCTGCAGGAGTTGGCTCATATGTCGTTCGCGTAACTGGAACACAAACAGACTCTGCTGACACCCGCGTGGCAATCATCAATACGGTGACCATGACCGCAAAGGTAGACACTTCGCTCACATTCACTATCTCAGGAACAGCGACGAGTACTCCCGCAAACGGCACATCAACAACATTCACAACGACGGCAACGGCCATTCCCTTCAACACAGTTGCTCCGGGGGTGATGTACACCGGTGCTCAACAGCTCAATGTTGCAACCAATGCCATTAATGGATTTGGAGTGACGGTTGTGCAAAATCAGAATCTTACCTCGAGTACCGGGGCCGACATCGATCTCTTCATTGATGGAGCCGGAACTGCTGCACCGACCGCATGGCAGGCGCCCGCAAATACCCTTGGAAATGACGCCACTTATGGGCACTACGGTCTGACAAGTGCAGACGCAAATTTTGCCGGTGGTGCAGATACGTTCGGAACAGGACTCTATGTGGGCAACTTTGGTGCGGGAACCCCACGTATGGTTTTCTACCACGATGACCCATCTGATGGCACAACGGTGCACATCGGATCGACAACAGTTGCATACCAACTACAGATTGGGACACTTCAGGAAGCTGCGAATGACTACAATAATACTCTTACTTACGTCGCTACCCCAATCTTCTAGGTCGCAATCCATTGTAGGGTGATTTCTTCGTTGTCTTCAGTGTGCGGTCTGGTAAACGTACCCAAAGTACGCCCACACAGACACACATCTAGCCACCTCGAACTCCCTCCGACACTGAATTGCCCCTACGTTTAGGTTTTGTGTATGAAAAATGGTTTTTTAGAAGTATCCAAGCCGTGATGCGAGAAGAGAACGTGTATAGAGCACGCTTCGCATTTAATAAAAGAAAGGATTACCGCTCGGATGGTTATCCACACAATCGCACCAACTATGGTGCGATTGTTGCTTTGGTGAACGGATAAAGGTGTGTATAATTACGAGCATATTATTCGATTGTAAGTAGCAAACTGGACTCATGTATTTGATACCACCCGTGCGTCGCTCGTCGATTTTGATTTCAGTATTTGCTGTGATACTCAGCACCGCCCTGTCGTCATTTTTTGCACCGAATTTTGCATTTGCACAAAACCGCATTGGAATCACTATAAGTCCTCCAATTCTCGAGGATCGCGTGGAGCCCGGAGCCGTCACAACTTACACACTCAAAATAGAAAACCAGGGAGATACAACTGAAGTTTTGTACCCCAAGCTTTATGACATAACTGGGATATCGAAAACTGGACAACCTGAGTTTGCGAAAAACGATGCAGACCAGAAGGGGCATGAGCTCTCATCCTGGGTGACGTTCGACAAACAATCCCTGACTATCACACCCACTGGCTCAGCGGTGCTGACTTTCACTGTGCGAGTGCCGAACCCCGCTACTCCAGGCGCACACATAGGCTCTGTAGCGCTGACACGCGATGCGCCATCTGACGTGAAGCAAGGCTCAGGAGTGGGGTACGAGGTGCGCTCTATCGTCTCGCTCCGTGTCGCGGGCGATGTGATCGAGAAAGCGCGCGTGCGAGAATTTTTTGCAAATAGCAGCTTCTTCACTCGCCCAGACGTGCACTTCATCGTGAGTGTCGAAAATGAGGGAAATGTCTTTTCGCGCCCTAAGGGATTTATCGACATCACAAACATGCTTGGCGCAAAAGTAGAAACCCTGCCTGTGAACGACGGTGGAGCAAGCGTTTTCCCCAAGTCTGATCGTGAGTTTACTGCGGACTGGAAGTCTGAGAACTTCCATATCGGAAAATACAAAGCAGAGATGACGCTCACCGTGGAGGGTGCACAGGGCTTCCAGTCGCTCCTCTCCACTGTCTACTTTTGGGTCATACCGACCAACGTCGTACTCCCTGCACTTGGAGGTCTACTCTCCTTCCTCGTGGTATTCTGGATACTCTTGCGACTGTATGTACAAAAACAGATAAAAAAAGCAACGGGTGGACGCATGAGCACGAAACAAAGAGACGCGGCGTCACTCTCGCGCCTTTCCGTGGCGGTTATCGGGCTCCTTATTTCCGTCATCATCGGACTTGTCCTTCTCTTGTTCTTGCTCGGCTAAAAACGTCTAAATTTGGCGCACTTCGCGTTTTACATCCCAAACCAGTCGGGAAGTGTATCGCGCATACAACTTCTCCGACATCGCTCGGAGATAAGATACGAAATTGCATCCAAGCTTGGACGTTTGTTCCTTTGTTTTTATTGACGAGGGGAGTAGGATATAATTATTCTATGAAAAACTTTTTGGGAAACCTTGGGCAGCGAATGCCTAAAAAGATTACCTACCAGTATGCAACGATTATCGCGGCACTGGTATTGGTGGGGCAACTTACCAGCCAAAACATCTCTCTTGACGCGCTTTCTTCTCGGGTGGTGGATAATATGGCCTCGGTGGTGGGTATGGGTGCTGCCGTACTTCCCAACGAGACAAGTACGATGGCCCAAGCATTGGAGAATAAAGAGACAGAGCTCAACTTGCGCGAGCTTGCCATTGACGCAAGAGAACGCGAAATTCGTGCCGTCGTCCTGGAGGAAGCGGGAAAGCAGAACCACCGGACACTCTTGGTGATAGCGGGTATCACGCTGTGCCTCCTTGCACTTATTGGAATGAATTTTTACTACGACAGAAGACGAGGCAGGGCTGCTACAAGCAAAGAAGATGCTGCGACAAAAAAGGGTCCACATGCACACGAGGGAGAGTTTCAGACAAGGCTTTAAAAAATATAGGCCAAGGTCGTCGGGAGCTCTGGGGGGCCAAGCCACAAAAAAAGTTGTCTATTTTTCCCGAGTACCGTGCCGTCGCTGCACTTCTTTTGGTTTCATATTCAATATATAATTACCACATGAGGTTTTCCCCGCTACTCCTTTTTGTTTTTCCTGTTTCGCTCACTATTCTTTTTGCTTTTGCCGGAACTGCACACGCCGCCGTACTCTCAAGGGTGAGTGACCTCATTTCCACATCCGAACCTGCGGGCACCACTACTTCGCACACGATTACTTTTACTGCTACCACACTCATTCCTGCGGGTGGGAAAATAGTTGTGACCCCCGAAGCCTCTCTAGGCGCGTTTGACGTATCTGCCCTACTCGACTTTACTGACCTTGATTTCGCCACTGCCCCTACGTCGACTGGGCCGTTTACAGAGCGCTCGCTCGCCACGCTACCGTCGGCAGCTGACGACGGTGTCTCTGTCGTATCGGGCACTTCAGGCTCCCTCACTATTACGCTTGGTTCAGGTGGCGCCTCGCCCGTCGCCGCGGGGGAAGTGGTGCGCATTAATGTGGGAAGTGTTGCCACATTTGGGGCTGTGGGGGATGCATACATCACCTCGCCCGCGTCGCTTGGGTCGCATCACATGCGCTTCGAGACTCGTGACGCTTCAAATGCACTTATTGATTACGGCTCGACCGTTGTGGTGATGGTGGCTCCCGTCACATTGGGGCGTGTGGATACGAGCGACAATGTCGCGCCAGTACGCTTTAATGGTTTGCCAACGGGCCTTTTGCCAGGGAGTACGCAGAATGTGTTTGTATCTTTTAATACTGACAAACTGGCGACATGTAAGTATGCGACGACGTCCGGGGTCGCCTATGGCTCCATGCTCGCCTCAACAATATTTACGAACGCGAACGCAGATCTCTTGCATTTTCAAACATTAGCGGTTGCCACAAATACCGTCTACCAGCTGTATGTGCGTTGCCAGAAATATACCAATACGCCAAATCAGGACGACTACCTCATCACCTTTGAGATAGGGGTACAACCAGGGGTGCTCACTCCACCCCCACCCCCACCCGCATCCTCCGGTGGGTCTTCTGGCTCCGGTGGGGGAGGGGGTCCTGGCGGACCATTTTTGGGCGGTGGCGATGTCACCATAGAGGGTGTTGCGTCACCGCTCTCCCAGCTGGTCATCCTGAAAGACGGTGTTATCGAGCGGGAGTCGGTGGTGCCTAGCCTAGGCAGCTTTTCAGAAAAATTTACTGGGCTACCCCGGGGTACCTATGCGTGGGGGGCATACGTTAAAGACCCGAGCGGTAAAAAATCTTCGACCTACACCTCAACGATTTACCTTATTGCACTCACGAATAATGTGATTGCTCCCGTACTCATTTCTCCTACATTGCGCGCTGCCTCGACGACGGTTGCGCTTGGGGAGGCGATAGTAGTGAGTGGGTATGCAATAGCGCTTTCTCCTGTACAAGTGCTGATGAATAAGCAGGGCAATGCACTCACGGGGAACATTATCTCCGCAACGACAACGGCAAATGGAAATGGGTCTTGGTCACTGAGTATGCAAACGGCAGCTCTCCCGAAGGGGACTTATGAAATAAAGGCAGTTTCCTTACTTCCGAACAACGACCGCAGCCTCATCAGCCCCATAGCATATGTGGGGCTAGGGGAGAATCCTAATCCCGACTTCTCAAATCGTTCTGACCTCAACAAGGACAAAAAAATAAATCTCATCGACTTCTCGATTTTACTTTTCAACTGGAAGACCACAGACACAGTCTCGGACATCAACCAAGATGGAACAGTGAGTTTGACTGACTTCTCCATCATGCTTGCCAATTGGACGGGGTAGTTGGGATTGTTTTCGCGCAGTTTTTTTGCTACATTACTTCGTGATATGGCTATTAACGTAAAATTGACTGATCTCTCCGGCCCACTACCCACCGCAACGTATGACATTTATGATGCAGAGCACCGAGTGGGTATGTGCCAATTGCGACACAGCCCAGGCAAAGTCGAGACAATGCCGGAAGGATTCGAAAGTAATATTTATTACGAAATAGACGAACCCTACCGTGGGCAAGGGCACGCAAAGGCGGCACTCAAGCTGATGCTTTCTGCGGCACGCCACGTCGGCCTCAGTGTGGTCATCCTCACTGTTGCGGAAGACAATATTCCCTCACAGCGAGTGATCGAGGCATACAACGCCGAGTTGCTTGCGAGTGAGCCAAGTGTGGATGGTGAGATCTATCGTAAGTATCGCATCGCACTCTAACGGCTACTGCTGTACATGGAAGCCACTAAGCAGTGTAACAATTGCTGCTCTGACAATTGAGATTCTGTTTTTCAAAAGAGGTAACCCAGTGGGTATCCACTACTTGTGCACATGTTGATTGTGCGCCACACGCAAACTCACGTATAATGTATTTAACTCTACCGTGGATGCAGTGGCGGGTGCGCGTTAGTAATTAATTGTACTTTTAATATATATGAGTTCGTTTCTACAAAAACTCAAAGGGAAAGGCGTCGGCATTGCAGACGACCACAGCATCTCTCCAGCCAATCTTCCTGTGAAGTCCGAAGTCCCTTCAGGGGTCACTCAGCTCCCCGTGGATGTGAAGCAGGGCGATACGGAGATTACTATTTATGCACAGGTCCCCGGTACCGACATTAAAGACCTCGACGTATCTATCGAGGGGGACAACGACGTCATCACCATCTCAGGGTCATCACACCGACCAGAAGATCTCGTTACTCGTGCCACTGAGGGAGATGTGCACATAGGTCAGGGTCAACAGGTAAAAAGCGACGACGAGCACGACGGCTTTACCTTGGAAGAGTCTGTGTGGGGAAAATTTTTCCGACAAATCATTTTGCCGCAAGAAGTCGACGCGACACTTGCTCAAGCAAAAGTAAAAGACGGCGTTCTTGTGCTTCACCTCCCACTGAAGGGTCATGCATCCAACAAAATGCGTATGCATGTTGAAAAAGTCGAATCCAACTCCTAACCACAGGCTCCATTTTCTTTTGTTCACTTTTCATGAAGCTTCGTAGAACACAAATTCAGAGAGCAACCCTCCCCCTCGGTCGCGCCTTTTTTGTTGCGATACTCTTTTTCCTCGCACCCATTTTTGCATCAGCGCAAACGGGTGGTGCTGTGCTTTCACTCACTCCTTCATCCGGTACATTTGGTGTGGGGAAAACATTCACCGTGCAGGTGCTCGTCGACTCGACCCAGTCGTTTAACTCCGCCAGTGCAAAACTCACCTTCGACAAAGAGATACTTGCGGTGCAAACGGTATCAAAAACTAGTTCCGCACTTTCACTGTGGGCGGTAGAGCCGTCATTTTCAAACACTGCGGGAACGGTGGACCTCGAGGGAGGGAATACCTCACCACTCACGGGAAAGAAAACAATACTTTCAGTCACATTTAAGGGCCTCAAAGAGGGAACGGGGAAAGTAGAATTCACCACCGCATCCGTGCTTGCAGCAGACGGAAAAGGGACCGACATCGCGGGGGCAAAAAACCCTGCGTCGTTCCTGATTTCTGCGAGCGCTGTGGAGCCACCCCCACCACCCTCTACCCCTATACCCGACCCAGGGCTTTTGGGTCCGAAGCCCGAAGCACCCGACATCACCTCGACGACGCACCTCGACGAGAAACTTTACTACAGCGCAGCAAAAGCAAAATTTATTTGGGAGCTTCCTCCTGACGTGACGGTAGTGCGCATTGCCTTTGACGTGAAGCCTGAAACGGTGCCTACCACGAGCTATGACCCCGCCATCAATGAAAAAGAGTACGACCAGCTTATCGAGGGGGTAATGTATTTCCATTTGCGTTATAAAAATGACGCAGGCTGGGGGCCCACCACACATAAAAAAGTACAAATCGACGAAAGCCCCCCCGCACCATTTGCGCTCGATATTGAAGTTCCCGCTTCATCGACAGACGCCACGCTCAAATTTTCTGCCACGGACACACTCTCGGGGATTGATCGCTATGAGATAGTTGTTGACGGGGGAAACTCGATAAAAATCCCACCGACGGAAATAAAGGCCGATGCATATATACTCACGGCGCAGGCACCAGGCGAGCATAGCGTGACACTCAAGGCATATGACAAAGCCGGCAACTACACGCCAGTAGATGGAAAGTTCACCATCGAGGGTGACACCGCAGCTGAGGCCGCAGCGAAAGCGAAAGCAGCTATCGACGAGGAGCCGAAGCCCACGGACTGGGGGCTTATCGCCAACATTGCCTTGGTCGCGATCATTGCATTTCTCATTGGGTATCTTTGGTATGAACGCAAAACGTTTCGTCGTGAAAAATATGTCGCGAAAAAAGAGTCTGATGAGCTACGTGATAATTTGGGAAATATATTTGCTGCGCTGCGTGAGGAAATAGGGGAGCAGGTGGGCGGGCTCTTTCAGCGGCCAAACCCCTCGGCCCAAGACAGAGAAGTAATGGCGCACATTAACGAAGCGATCGACCTTTCCGAGGAATTAATTTCAAAAGAAGCAGAAGACGTCCGTAAACTGCTGATGTAAAACACCACCTTAAGGGGTGGTGCGTAGCAGATTTTTTATGCCATTTTAATGAAGCTCTTCGGTGTAGCTCTGCTTTTTTAGTCGGGCGATGCGGGCGAGCGAAGAGCAATGGGACACAACGTATAGCCCAATCCAGATGAGTCCAATTTCCCACACTGGGAGAGGCCAGAAAAAAATACTGAGTCCAAGTATCAAACCGGACGACTCACTCACCGCAATGAGTGGCCCCGTGTAGGGAAGTTTAGAGATCAGACAGTGGTTGAGCGCAATGGCAAGCGCCCAGATGGCAGCAGACATTC
>JAYUQK010000061.1:0-3696 GCA_043756785.1 Candidatus Lloydbacteria bacterium
GTCGGTGTGGAAGCGGCCGCTATGTGTAACGATGCATATTTTTTTTTCTAAGATACTCATAGTTATGTAGCAAATTATTCTCCGCCAACTTTCCCGTCGCTCCCGAGAACAATGCGGTCGAGAATGGTCGAAATAAGCGAAACGACAAATGCCCCGAGTACGGCAATCCAAAATGAATCCACGTGAAACCCGTCGATGAGACGTGCCACGAGCCAGAATGTGAATCCGTTTACGATAAAGGCAAAGAGGCCGAGGGTGAGAATAGTGACCGGAAGTGTGAGGATGGTGAGGACGGGGCGCAGTGTGACATTGACAATCCCGAGCACGAGCGCGACCAGAAGCGCAGTGGTGTAGTTCGGGACATGAACCCCAGGAAGAAAATTCCCCACAAAAAAAAGTGCAAGTGCGCTGAGAAACCATTTTGTAATTAAGGTAGTCATGGGGGATATTATAGCACACCAAGTCTCCGCATCTCCCAGAAACATGCCGCGGTTGCCTTAATGTCGTTCGCCGCATTGTGTGCCTCGGTGAAGTCTACGCCAAACAACTTGTGGTGGAGCTCAGAGAGTCTCGGCCACTTCAGCCCATACTGCCCCTGTAGTGCACAAAACTCCTTCGACCCCTCCATGGTGCAGATTTTGTTTTTTGCATCCAGTGTATTTGTGAGGCTTTTTCTCAACAACTCAGCGCCCACAATTTTTTCATCAAAGCTCATGTTGTGTGCGACGAGCGTGTCTACGAGGTTTATTGCTGCTTGAAATTGCTCGAGTACAAAGAGGAGTGGTGTGCCATCTTTTTCCGCGCGCGACGTCGTGATGCCGTGTATGCCCGCGGAATCATCAGGAATCAGAAAACCTTCCGGCTTGATAATAAAATTACCCTCTCCGGTCTGCGCTCCGTCCGCGGCATATGAAAGCCACGCTATCTGGACCATGCGCGGCCAGTTATCAAGATCAGTCACTGGTGCTTTCCACTTGCGCGGCAGCCCCGTCGTTTCAGTATCAAAAAATAAATACATAAGTGCTCCCATAGCATAGCTTAAATCGTCTATTTCTAAAAACCTAAAAAGTGTAAATCTCGCTGTTATATTTTAAGCCATCTTTTCACTCTGTTTACTGTCAAGGTCTCACCTTGACAGTTGGGAGGGAGAGGGTTTTTCCGTGGATAGCGATGATTTCTTCACGCAGTAGCTTGTCGATCAGTTTGTCGAGCTCCGGCTTTTTGAGCTCTAGCTCTTTCTCGAATTTACTTTTTGTGCTCGGCCCAAGCACGAGCCGCGCAAGTATGCGCCCACGATAGTAGCGGTCTGAGTAGGCAAATTTCTTTTGTGGTTTTTTGTATACAAAATCCCCCACCCTGCCGTGTAGTTGCTCCATGGGACATTCTCGTGAATGGTTGCGTGCAGTACACTCTGTCGCACCCAAGTCGAGCATGGCGTAGTTCCATTCCCTCCCCCTCCCCCTCGGTATCAGCGTCTTTGCAAGAGCGTAAAGCACTTTATCCGGGGGTACAACCATGTCAAGGCGAGGCCTTGACATGGTTGGGTTTGGAAAAAACACACGACAGAGAATGCGGCGGATGTTTGTGTCGATCATCGGCTCGTCATGGCTGAATGCGAAAGCGGCGAGTGCCGCAGAAGTGGAGATGCCTATACCGGGGAGGGTTTTGAGCGTAGCGACGTCATCGGGAAACTTCCCGCCATACTCAGCAACAACTTTTTTTGCGCATTCATGAAGATACTTTGCGCGACGGTTGTAGCCGAGTCCACTCCACACACGGAGCACGTCCCCCAATGATGCGCTCGCTAATACTTCTACGGTGGGAAACTTTTTGAGAAAGTCCGCATACTTCTCGCGCACACGCTCGACTTGTGTCTGTTGTAGCATGATTTCTGAAACCAAAATCTTGTACGGGTTTAACCGAGCACGCGCATCACGTGCTTTAGGTCGCCACGCCATTTCGCGGTAATGCGTCTTGTGCCACGCAAAAAGAATTTTGTTGAATTGTTGTTTTTTCTCTACAAGCGTCATGCGGTGATTCTTGCACAGAAAAACAAAAAGAAAAACCCGCCTATCGTAGGCGGGAGTTTGTTTATTTCTTTTTTTGCTGAGAAAGTCCATGAAGATCGGCAGGAAGTACGCATGCGGCCAGCTCTTTGTCGTCGCGAATGCGCATAAAGGAGGCGACGCGGCATGCACCACTCCTTGTGCGCGACTCAAACTGCACCTGTATGACGCATGGGTACGACACCTGTGAGAACGCGAGCTTCTTTTCTCGTGAAAAACCGCCTGCGACCTCTCCACACGCAACCTCAAGTCCGGTTACGGGGTCGATCTGCGAAAGAAAGAGCTTGCCCATTCGGTCGGCATTCTTTCCTGTGCCCCATGCGAATTTACGGACGATGAAGTCATCCTCGAATATCGGCTTCCATTTCCAGCATCCGTCAGGGCGTGGCGGGTCTTCAGTGCGTCCGTCGAGCCCATACGCGGAAGGAGCAGATTTGTCGTATAGGACGAGTCCCTCCCATCCCTTGATGTGCACAAGACTTTTCAAGTTTTCTAATGAGGAAGGGATGGCACGCATGGGAGAAAGCGACGCATCTATAGGGCGACGGTAAAGCCATTCGGCCGCCATCGCATGGCGATCTCCAAAAGGAAGCACTGAGACGTCACGACCATTCGCCACTATCGGGGCAAACACCATGAACTCAGCGCGACCGAGCTCCTCTTGAAGCAAAATGGCGCGTGCCGGATTGGACTTGCTGAATCGGCTAAATATGTCGAGGTAGTCCTCCCCTGTCTGTCCCCGAAAGAACATTTCCCCGTGCAAGAGTGAATTCGTCGGTACCGCAGAGTCCCGGATGGATTCGATAATGTGCGGGAAGCGCGCAGATGTATCCGCGATGCCGCGTGTGTAGAGGCGGACATGGCGTTGTACCCGTGACCGTCGCTAGACCGCAGTATCCGTCGCGCTTACGCGTCGCGACAAGGCGCCCACATGCTTCGAGCTCGCAGATGCGCTCATCGGAAACGGTCGTCTGTGGTTTTGCCACCACGAAGTTTTTATCGAGCGGATTGAGCGAAAAAAGTACTGTTTTGGTATGCAAAAGAACTGCTCCTCAATTATCAAGTTAGTCGGAAATTCCACGTCAACCCTAACACATGTTCTGTTTTTCGTCAAAAAACGCCCGACAAATATCGGGCGTGCTCACTAGTGCTCAATCAATCCCAGATGCATTGCGAGTGCGCGTGGGTCGAGTTTTCTTCCGCGAAACTCTTCAAAACTCTCAGCCATCGGACGCGATGAACCATGGACAATAATCGAGTCGAGATAGCTCATTCCCACTGTGCGCGAAAAAATGTCTCCCGCTTCCTTGAATACCGAGAATGCATCAGCAGAAAGGCCGAGTGCCCACATATAGCTGAAGTAGCCTGCACTATATCCACCACTGAAAATGTGCGTAAACGCATTCGGAAAACGGTTATTGGGATGCAGGGGGCGCACGTCTATCTCTTTGGACATCTTCCACCAGAGCGCCAACGGATCAACGGGCGTATTTACGTCGTCTCGCGAGTAAAGCTCCCAGTCATACAGACCAAAAACGATCTGTTTTAAGGTTGCGAGTCCGGTGTTGAAGTTGCGCACTGCAAGCATTCGCGAGACCAGCTCCTTTGGGATCGGCTCACCCGTCCCCTT
>JAYUQK010000062.1:0-10396 GCA_043756785.1 Candidatus Lloydbacteria bacterium
GAAGACGAAGACCGAAGGCATGGTACACGTAAAAGACATTCCTAATGACTTTTATTTCTTTGAAGAAAAGAATTACCGCCTCGTCGGCAAAAATACTAAAAAATCCTATCGCCTCGGCGACAAAGTCCGCGTCAAAATAGCAACCGTCGACTTAAAGAAAAAATTAATAGGAATGAAGCTCATCTAAAAGAGAAATCGCCCTAGAGGGCGATTTTTTAAAGAAGGGCGCAAAGTGTTCCTAGCGCAAAAAGGATGAGATACCACGCACAGAGTCGCGGGTGTAATGTATCGGCGCACAAGTCAGCGTAGCGCATCCATGGCAACAGAAATGACCACTCTTTGCCCTGATGCAGCCAGAGCATGCGTCGGTTCCTGCGCCAGTGAAAGTACTGATGAGCAAGTAGTGCGCCAAGAAGTGCAAGCACGGCACCAATCATGCCCCCTGTGCCATATAGTCCGAGAAAATATGAAGTCGCGCTATACGCAAGCACGTCGACAGCAAAAAGCACAAAATACATGCCCCCGGCTAAACTCACCCTGAAAAGAAACGCGAAGATGGCGCACATCAGATACCCCCACCATGCATGACCCTCTCATCATCGTATCAAGATTCACCCTATTGTCGAGAGTATGCTGCTTACTTTCTATAAAAAAATTATTTTGCCACCAGCGAGGCGTCTTCGAAGGAAATACTGAGGACTTTGGAGACGGCGTCGTTCCCCATGGTGATGCCGTAGAGCACGCCCGCGCGTGACATTGTCTCGCGGTTGTGGGTGATGACCATGAGTTGCGAGAGCTTGGCTAAGTTCTCTATCATGTCGCCGTACTTGCGCGAGTTTGCCTCGTCGAGTGCGGCGTCGGTCTCGTCGAGCACCATGAAGGGTGGTGGATTGACTTGTGAGATAGCAAAGAGGAGCGCAATGGAGGTGAGCGCGCGCTCGCCACCGGAGAGCATTTGGAGACCCTTGATCTTCTTGTGTGGCAGTGACACGGCGATGTCTATGCCCTCTTCGTCATCCCCCTCATCCTCCTCAGTGACGATTTCCCCCGGAACATCGGAGAGATCGAGGTCAGTATCGCGTTTTTTGCGCTTCTCTATCTTTACAATGTGGAGCTCCGCCACGCCACCTCCGAACATCAGGCGGAAGAAGTCCCCAAATTGATGATTGATCTTCTTTACCCCAGACTTAAATTCGGTATCGAGCTTTTCATTTAGCTCCGCGATGAGCGCATAGAGAGACTCTTGTGTTTGCACCAAGTCAGCAATTTCTTTCTCGAGATATGTGTCACGCTCGATGGTCTCTTTGTATTCTTTTTCTACCTCTTCCCCACCTGCGGCACCTATGTCTTCGAGGCGAATCTTTCCACGCTCGATCTCTCTGCGGCGCGTCTCCTGAGCACTACGGTCTCCCCCCCCTACCTCCTCTACGCTTATGGGGATGCTGGAGTAGTCGAGTACTGCGCGTCCGAGTAGCACCCCTGCTTCCGTGAGCTCTTCTTCGAGGCGGCGGGACTCGCGTGCGAGATTCTCCTCCTCGTTGCGCATACGGTCGAGCGTACTCTGTAGCTCGCCTCGGCGCGACATCATCTCAAAAAGTGCGCGCTCCGTATCGCGTGAATGTTCTTTTTCTTCGTCGATTTCTTTTTTGACGGCCTGATATTCTGCCTCCATACGGAGAGACTCCTCGCTAACAACGCGGAGCGCCTCGTCCACCTTTGTCTTCTCTTCGCGTAGCACGTGCACCTCGAGGTAGTCACTGTCGGTAAGCGTCTTTTGGCCTGCCTCGGCTTTGTGCCCTGCAATGAAAGCGCGCACCGCGTCGCGAATGCGCAGGAGTGCCCCCTTCACGTGGTGAATGTCTCCTGAGTCTTCTGCGCTATCAAACTCAGCTGCGATGGTGCTCGCCAAAATCTCGACGTCTCCGAGTCTGATGGGAATATCTTCTTGATGTGCAAGTGACTCCTGTTTTTTGCGTAACTGCTTTTCCTCGAATTCGATCATACCCTCGATACGCCCTAGGTTGCGCGAGAGCTCGTCGTGACGAGAGCGTACTCCACGGAGCTTCTCCTCCACCGCGAGGAGTCGCTGTGTCTTCTCGTCCCCCACACTCTCACGGGCAAGCTCACCGCGAGCGTGCTCAATCTTGATATTCAAATCTGCGAGCTCGCCTGCAGGTGCATGCTTTCTCCCTGAGATGTCATTCGTGCGGTAGGTGCAGTACATTTCTTCACGCTTCAAATATTCTCGATATTGCCCGATGAGCCGCTCACGGAGCTCCCGTCCTTCATTTACTTTTTCAACTTGTTTTTTGAGAAAGCGCAGATGCGGTGCTATCTCGCGACGAAGCACCTCGGCTTCCTTCATGTTCTCTTCGGTCTTTTGTAAGCGGCGCTCACTTTCTGCACGCTTGTATTGGTAGAGCTTGAGTCCGAGCGCGTCCTCGAGCATTTCCCGACGCTCTTTGGGATTGGCGTTTAGGATGCGGTCTGCCTCCCCTTGCGAAATCATGTGGTGCCCCGACGAGCCGATATGTACAGCGGCAAGCAATTCGAATACGTCTTTCAGGCGCACTTGTGATCCGTTAATAAAATATTGGTTGGTGCCGTCACGGTAGACTTCGCGCGATATGGCCACCTCATCGAAGTCGAGCGCAAACTCACGCTTAGAGTTATCGAAAACGATGGTGACGTTTGCACGGTTGGCGCGGCTTGCGGTCTGCGAGCCATTGAAAATAAGGTCTTCGCCGCGCTTGCCGCGCATCGACTTCATCGACTGCTCTCCTAGTACGAAGCGGATCGACTCGGCGACGTTCGACTTGCCAGACCCGTTGGGCCCAACGACGGAGGTGATCTGGGAGGTGAACTCCAAAACCGCCTTTTTTCCAAAAGATTTGAATCCAAAGACCTCGAGTCGCTTCAGTCTCATGTGGGATGTATTTTAGCATGTAAACTAAAAACGGGGTGTAGCAACTGGGGATACAAAAAAGACCCCAAAGGGCCTTTGCGATTGCGATAACTACCTTATCACGTGTGTGTAATATGGCTTTCCGACGCCCGCGCCGCCGTGAATGTTTTTTTCGTCACTCGATGCGAGGCTTATTCCTGACTTTGTTGCGACGAGCGAAATGAGCCCCTGCGCGCACTTGCTACCCAAGGCGAGAGCCTCGGACTGCTCAAAGAGGCCCCCTGACGAAGCCCCAAGAAACTGAGGGCGCATCAGAAAAAGTTGGCAAAGCTCGTGCAGAGAGAAATATGAGTGCTGCTTTTTCTCCACATGCAGATCAGATTCCGCAAGTGTTTTGCCGCTCAATGCACGACCACCGTTGATACCCACGAGTACGTAAGGTGCGAGAGGTGTAGGCTGCTCGGTATTTCGCGATAGGATGGTGTGCAGATCTACTTCAGTCTGGAAATCTTCTCCCAAAAGCGATGCGAGTGCACGCCGCAGTGGCAGCCATGATGGAGGAAGCATCAATAAAAGCGAATACTCACCGTCGACAATCAGGTGCTTCGCGGGCGGAGCGAAAAACTCTGTCACGCGCAGCATGAGTGGCGCGAGGGCACTCACGAAAGACTCCTCGGAATGTCCCGCACCCACTACAAAGCCGAGCTCGTGATAGCGGGCACACTGCTGGTCAAGTCGTGAGCGCATGTAGGCAAGAGATGTATCCTGAAAGTACCCCTCGACTCCACGCGTGATGCTCGAAAGCAACGTCATTGCCATTTTGGGATTGGGGTCCCCTTTTTGGTCACGCGCGAAGTTGTATTTCTCGATAGACCGAATAATTCGATCCACATGACCCTGTGCGATGTGCTCAAACCCCTCTGTGCCACCCACTACGGAGAGTGTGGGTTTATGGAATTTATCCACCATTTTGTGTCCTCAAAGAAAGTCTCTACCACGCACATTACTACACCGGCCAGAGAGCGTCAACGCTTACGTAATGGGGTGTGACTATTTCGCCACTTCTTGCCATCCCTTCTTTTCAAGTGCAGACAATGCCGCAGCCTGCTCCGCATCTTGCTTCGATGCCCCCTCGCCGCTTGCCACCAATTCACTACCTATGTGCACACCGACTTCAAAGCGCTTGTCGTGGTCAGGTCCAGTTTCTCGTAAGACAAGATAATTTGGAGTGATGCCTACACGCTCTTGTGCCTCTTCTTGGAATCGACTTTTTGCATCTTGCCATAAGCGCTTCCCCACTATTTCGTCGAGTCGGCCAAAGAGACTGCGTCCGATAAATTCTTTTGCAACATCGTAACCTTGGTCGAGGAATATTGCCCCAATCACCGACTCGAATGTATTGGCGAGAATGTATTGGCGAGCACGTCCGACATCTTTTGCTTCCCCCTTGGAGAGGAGGAGATACTCATTCATGTTCCAGTCGGTAGCTGCGTCGGAGATAGAGTTTGTATTCACCAGTGCGGAGCGATACGCAGTGAGCATTCCTTCTGGCTCCTGTGGATATGCCGCATACAGATACTCGGTGATGACGAGCTCGAGTACTGCGTCCCCCAAAAACTCGAGACGCTCGTTGTGCCGCATGTTCGTGGCCCGATGCTCGTTTAGGTACGAGCGATGCGTGAATGCCTCACGCAAAATAGCGATGTCTTTAAATGTGACACCTATCGTCGTAGCAAACTTTTCATATAAGTCTATTGCGTTGTCCATGTGAGAACCCATCTCAAAAGCACTCGTGCAATTCGCATTATCGCGAAAGAGTGTTTTTGAGAGCGGTCCTATCCATGAGACTACCACACCACGCACTTTTTAGCAATATGCAGTGCATTTTTCAGATTTAGCGAAGCAATGCGCCAGAATCACGCTTTCTAAAAAAATAGTTATTTGGGATGCAATTCGGTTTTTTCGAGTCGGAAGTGTTTGCGGGGGTGTGCTTTGGATACATCCCCGCAAACCTTTCGATGATGAAAAAGCGGAAGTGCGACCAAATTACTTCTGCAAATAAGCCTCAGTTTTGGATGAAGTTCAAGACGACAAGATGGGCGTGTTCGAGTGGGCACACACTGAGTTGTGTCTACCGAACCGCCCATTGAAGTCAACGCAGAAATTCGCCGAAAATGCGGCTTATTTAGGTTGCATCAGGGAGGTGATGGCACGGGTTATGATAGGCAGAATGTCGTCGTAGATATTGAGGTCGAGGATCTCTGCAGCCTTAAACCAGCGCGCATCATCGAGGCCCCCCTTTCCCTCCTCGAGCTCGAGTGGCACAAATGCCGCCTCGCCCAAAAAATACGTGACGTGCTTGCGATGCTTCCCCTTCTCGGGGTGCGATGCAATGTACTCGTTTTCACCGAGCTTCTCGATGATGGTGATGTCGGCATTCATCTCTTCTTTGATCTCACGGATAGTGCCCATCTCTGCGCTCTCCCCCTCTTCGATATGCCCCTTGGAGAGTGTCCAGTGACCGAAGATGTCGTGGACAAGTGCCAAGTAGAGCTCACCCGCAGGATCGCGCCCATACACCACAGCGCCTCCAAGTTGCTCGAGTGGAAGTGTTGAGGGGTCGATCGCAGCATTTTTTTTCTCACGAGACTGCGTGGTCTCGTCTTTGCCTGGCTCTCCAATTTCTTTGTAGACGGCACCAAGGACGCCGTTGACGAATTTACCGCTATTGTCCCCGCCAAATGTTTTCGCAAGCTCGATCGCTTCGTTGATAGCAACCTTCGGAGGGACTTCTTCGCGGTCGCCAAAAAGCAGCTCGACGAGCCCTATGCGTAAAACATTACGATCAATGACGGAGATGCGGTCGATGGGCCACTGGGGAGCAGCCTTGGTGATTATGAGGTCAAGCTCTACTTGCTTTGCAAGAGCATTGCGCAGAAGCGCAATCATAAACGTAGAGTCGTTTAACCCTGGGGCGAATTCTTCAATATTCCGCGCGAGTACTGCCTCAACATCACCTATTTGGTGGTTGTTGAAATCCCACTCAAAGAGGGATTGCAATACTATGCTTCTGGAAAGGTGCCTATTCGCCATATTTAAGGTTCTTCGTTGCAAGTATAGAAAAATAGAGAGACAAAGTCAATGACACATGTGTGGGCCTTCATGTATGCCGTAAAAAAAAACCCCCTTGTGTGGGGGCTTAGTATTCAGTATTCAGCGCGACTTTTTTAGGTGGCTTGATTTGCCGTCTCTGCATTCACGATACCGATGGCCCAGTTGACCATGGCGGTACCAAATTGCGCGGGGGTGAATGTACCGTTGTACTGACTCGTCACTTCAGTCACCATGGCATCGTATGAAGCCTCATGCTCCTCAAGGAGTTCCGCAAGCTTCGCAGTACTCATACCTGGAATACAGCACTTGGCGACCTCCCCCACCGTAGCCGCAAGTGAGGGCTTATAAGAAATCCTGGCAATCAGGCGCTCAGTTTGCGTCAATGCGGCCATCTCACTCTCGAATGCTGCTAGTGCAACATCCATGAATTTGGCTTCTGAAATTAGCTCAATCATTTTTTACCTTTGTAAAAGTGTATCCCATCAAAATACTAGCACCTATTTATATTTAGTCAATAGCGCATTAAAAAACCCGCATTGCGGGTTTTTCTTTACTTTTTCTACTTCGATTTTACTACTTTGGCCTTTGGCTTCTTTTCTTTTTCTTCTTTTTTTGCTTTGGCAGCCTTTTCCTTTGGCGCTGCTGGCACTGCAGTTCCTGCTTTCTTTGCTCTTTTTGTGGCCTTTTTGAGCACGTCGATGACGACGCGCCCGCGATATTTGCCGCAGTTGGTGCACACGCGATGCATCAAGTGCTTTGTCTTGCAGTCCTTGCACGTCTCAAAGCGCGCAACCTTTAGTGCGTGGTGGCTCCGGCGATTGCGGGTATGCCCGCTCGTGTGTCTCATGTGTACTACCATAGTATTTTAGAGTATACGCAGATATAAATAATTGGCAAGGGGGTGTGCGGGGAAATAAAAAGCCCCGTGGGCGGAGAGCTTTGGGGCATGGGCCGGTACGGGTCTTAGGATGGGCCTTAGGGCAAAACTTTTATTTGATTCCGCGTGCAATAAAGCGTGACAAGTTCAGAAAGCGCAAATGCTGACATTCCAGCGACTTTGACCATGTAGGGGGTTGTCGTCAGTCCCGATACGCGTGCTGCGCCGTATTTTCGCTCGAGATGCGCATACAAGTCATCCTCTTCTTCACGAGAAAGACCTACGACCAAGACGTGGCCATCGTCGTGCGAGGTGATGTTCGCCACGCGCTGTGTTACTTGAGGCAAAATGACACTCCTCGATGAATACCTTTCTTACTTCAGATTACCCGAAGAAATACTCTTGTCAAAGGGATGCTTCCATAAAGCTTGTGCAAAAAGATTTGCGATGCAATAGCGTGAGGCCATACTTTTTTATCGCGGCGATGTGCTTTGCAGTGCCATATCCCACGTGTGTGTCGAATCCATATTGTGGATACTTTTTGTGCACGCGGAGCATCAGCTGGTCGCGCTCGACCTTTGCCACCACTGACGCGATGGCGATGATGGTTTCTTTGGCATCACCGCGGATGATGGTCTCTTGGTTAGCAAATTCGGCTGGTGCCTCCAGTCCCCCGTCGAGGAGGACGCGAGATTGTTTCGGATTCGGAGAAAGCTTTTTGAGCCCACGGGAGATTGCCTTCCGTATGGAGGAGTTAATCCCCTGCTTGTCTATCACTCTTGCCGACACAAATGATACCGCGACACGAATGCCGCTCTCTTTGGCGCAAATTTTCGCATACCACTCCTCGCGCTGCCCTCGTGAAAGCTGTTTGGACTCTTTTATTTTTTTAAATTTCTTTATCGCCTCAGGTGTCGCCATAGCCACCCCCACGGCAACAGGCCCCGCCAAGGGCCCGCGACCCACTTCGTCGATACCAACGAGGAATTTTACAGCAGTGCTTTTCATATTTCAGTAAGTATACAAAAAAGAGCGACCACGTGGGTCGCTCTTTGTGCACAATGCTGTGCGAAATTACTTCACTTGAAACATTGGGACTGCGCCACCCGAGCCGATATTGATAATGCAACGCGACCCAGCGCCGTCCTTCATTTCTTTGGTTGCACCACCACAAACTTTGACCATTGTTTCGAGCCGGAGTTTTTCCAGATACTCAGCGTTACTAAAGCCAAGTTTTGTTTGCTGCGCCTTGTCAGCGTCAGCGGATGCAATTTCGGCGAGCTTGCGCGCCTCTTCGGCAATTGTTCGCTCACGCTGAGTTGTTTGGAGCTGTACCTGCTCGGCAGTGCGCTCCATTGCAGCCTTCACGGGTTCTGGGGGGTTTGCGCGGCCCAGTGCGACGTTGGTGACCAGCACTTGCACCTTCTTCTTTTCCAAGAAGTCATTCACGTGCTTCTTCGCCGACTTCTCGATGTCACCGCTGGCGTCGGAGTGCTTGCCGCTGGCGTCGTGTGCAACGATGAACTCGTCCATGTGCTTTTCACGCACCTTGTCGCGAAGGTAGCTCATGAACTCGCCACTCGGATTCGTCGCCAGCAAGGTATCTATATTGAGCCCTGGCATCACCATTCTGGTGAATGCAGTCAATGGGCCACCGTTGAACTCACGGATGAGCGCTGGTGCACTGCTCGGACTCGACATCTGGAGAGTAATCGCCACGTCAAAGTCGAGCGGCACCTTGCTCCCCGACATCATGTCGTCCACATGCACATTGACCGTCCAAGGAGCTGTAGAAATCTCCTCTACATGCGTGGAGCGCCAAGTGATGACGCGTCCAGGCTGCACGATTTCATCACGCACGCCACCGTGCCCGAAGAAATATGGATTGTCGACATACACACCGACTGCACCGGGACGGACGGTTTCGAAGTGCCACGAGAACCACCCAAAGAGGAGGGCGGCCGAAAGCGCTACCCACGTAGCGATGTGCCGAGGTATCGACCAGTTGGCAATGCCACCCTGATCGCGGTCATTGTCACGAGAATGCATGATGCAGTTCCTTTTCTATCAGAGAACACACGCAAAACCCTTGCGTTATGGGGGTCTACTACGCCTAGCGAGGGAGAAGAACAAATGTCCCCATTTGCTCTTCAGCCGAACGACGACGTGGAAAGTATTCTTTTCTTGCGTAGATTTTTTCCATGTTTACATTAGCATTTTTATGGACGAATGTCAAGCAAAAATGGGACGACAAAAAAACCCCGGGTGGGGCTTGTTTTGACTATTTGAGGTGGTGATGCTTACCAAAACGCTTTTTAAATGCTTCGAAGACTTTCTTCTCTATTCTGTAGTGCCACCTCCCCACCCACAGCCAATAGGGAATAGTCGCGGCGACAGCTGCACAAACGTAGCTGAAAATAGGATGCTTCGCAGGAAGGAAAGATCCACCGATCCAAAACATGAGAAAAAATATTCCCATAGCGGTAGTGAGCAATCTCACGTGCGTCATGAGCTTTTTCCTCCATGGGTCGTCGCGCAGCATTTCGCGCCATGTTTTGTTGAGCTCGTGGAGTCGTTCGTCGTCAAGATCCTTCTCCTCGGGCTTCTGCACACGCTCTTTATTTCCCACAAAAAGCCGTGGGGAAAACATGCGGGGAGGGATATCGCGGAGATATTTTACCAACTGGGCAAACATGCGCTTACTTCCCAATCTACTTTTTTCATGACAATCCCCTCTCTATATATAGAGTTCTCTCCCCAATCTAATATGTGGACACCGTCGCGCAAGGATACGCCCTTCACAAAGAGAGAGAGGTAATGCGAAGCGCGCTGTCCACAGAAAATAGGGAGACGAAACGATGCTATACTCGAGGGCATGAGTGCCGAAAAAACAAACGAAAAAAAGATTGAATTTGTTCACCTGCACACCCACTCACACTTCTCCCTCCTCGATGGGCTTTCAAAAATAGACAAGATGGTCGCGCGGGCCAAAGAGCTCGGAATGAGTGCGCTCGCACTCACCGACCACGGTGCAATGTACGGTGCTATCGAGTTCTACAAAGCATGCACCGCGGCGGGTATCAAGCCCATCATTGGCGTCGAAGCATATGTGGCCAACCGTGGGCGTCTCGACAAAGAGTCGGGGATTGATAACAAGCGTTTTCACCTCACACTCCTCGCAAAGTCAGCTCTTGGATACAAAAATCTCGTGCGCCTTACAACCGCCGCGCACATAGAAGGGTACTACTACAAGCCACGCATGGATAGAGACATTTTGCGCATGTATTCCGAGGGTGTGATCGCGCTCTCCGGATGCCCAGCTGGCGAATTGGGCAGGGCAATACTGCGCAGCCACGACCTCGTGCGCGCAGAGGAGATCATCCGTGAACACCAAGAAATATTTGGTAAGGAGAATTATTTTATCGAGATCATGCACCACCCTGATGTCGAGGACTTCGAGCGCTGGCGCAGCACGCTCATCTCGCTCTCGAAGAAGCTCG
>JAYUQK010000063.1:0-10383 GCA_043756785.1 Candidatus Lloydbacteria bacterium
TGGAGGTACAGAACTCTGCTACTCGCTTCGACCATAGTTTTTAGGAATGAAACAAAAAACCGACCTTGGGTCGGTTTTTTGTTTGAGCTTATCCCCACCTATGGGTAACGCATGTCGGCTGCAGTGGAAATGTCCTCATTTCTATTATGATGCGGATGCTGTTTTCGTTGAGGTTGTTTTTTTGATATTTTTTGCTTACAGTGAGTCACATGCCCACCCTCTATATCGTCGCCACTCCCATAGGGAACCTCGAAGACGTCACGCTGCGTGCCATCCGCACACTGAGGGAGGTCGACCTCATTCTCTGCGAGGACACCCGCGTCACCAAGCGCCTGCTCGAGCGTTATGAAATTCACAAGCCGACGATGAGCTACCACGCCCAGTCGAAGCTTTCGAAGGTGGACAAAATCATTGCTCTCCTTGAAGAAGGGAAAAACCTCGCACTGGTGTCTGACGCGGGCACCCCCACCATTTCCGACCCCGGCTGCCTTTTGGTTGCGGAGGTGCGCAAGCATCTCTTGGACGCCGTCTCAATTATTCCCATCCCAGGGGCATCCGCCGTGCTTTCTGCATTGTCTGTTTCAGGATTTCCCTCCTCAGAATTTACTTTTCTTGGGTTTCTGCCACACAAGAAGGGGAGGGAGACGTTATTTAAGGAAATTGCCGCTTCAAAGCGCACGGTTGTGTTTTATGAATCCCCCCATCGCATCGAAAAGTCTCTCGCGTCACTGGCACAGTTTTTAGCTCCCACACAGCGCATTTGTGTGTCGCGAGAAATCACCAAGATTCACGAAGAGCACGTGCTCGGAACCCCTAAAGAAGTTATTGCGCATTATGCAGCCCACCCCGATCGTCTGCGTGGTGAGTTTGTGGTCGTGGTCGAGTCTGCATAGAGTATGGGGTGCATAGCGTTGCCTACTCCTGTATAATACTTTCATCATGTTACGCAACATCCTCATCATCATTGGGCTTCTGGTCGCACTCGATCCGTATCTCGGATTTCCGCAGTCGATAGATAGGTTTATCTTGACTGGTCTCGGCCTTACCATAGTATTTCTCCTCGCACTTTCCCGTCGTGGACGTCTGCATCACTCTCGTGAAGGCGAACTCAATGAGAGCCCTAAAATCCTCCACGTGGAGCGCACGGAGGTAGAGGACTCTCCGCGCATGCACATTGAGCGCACCATCATACTTGATACAGCAGAGGTGGAGAAAGAGGGCGCCACAGAGACGACGACCGAAAAAAAGACTACCGTCGTGCGTAGGCGTAAGGTAAAGCATGAACCCGACCTCGCCACCTCTACCCCCCCACCCGCCTCAGGTACTTTTTTGTAATGTATGCAAAACATCCCAATACTATGGTATCTCGCCCTCCCCGCACTTTTGGGAGTTGCACTTTTTGGTGTGGGGATGAATGGAAGCACTCTTGAATACAAAGGAGATACAGGGGGCAAAAAAGAAAACTCTGCGACCGCGACAGCGCGCATTGTGACGAGCACCCAAGTGTCCCCACCTTCGTTTCTCGTCACCCATGTGCCCACCCCCAACCCCGTCTATGCTGCATACATGACGAGCTGTATTGCGAGCGGAAAGAAGCTGCGTGCACCGCTTACGAACCTCGTGGACACTACTGAGTTGAATGCGCTTATGATCGACATTAAAGACTTTTCCGGAGCGATATCTTTTGAAACCAATGACCCTGCATTTGTCTTAAATAGTAAGGGTTGCCACATCACCGACCTCAAGGAGTTTATTGGTGAGCTACACAAAAAGAATATTTATGTCATAGGGCGCGTGACGGTGATGCAAGACAGCGTCTACCCAAAGACACATCCCGACGCTGCGGTAAAGAAAAAGTCGGATGGGGGAATATGGAAAGACAAAAAGGGTCTTATGTTCATCGACCCTGGAGCAACCGAATACTGGGCGCATATGGTGCGCTTAGGAAAGATCTCCTACGACATAGGATTTGATGAAATCAACTACGATTACATTCGCTTCCCATCTGACGGTAATATGTCGGACGCCGCGTATCCTCGTACTGGCTCGACCACGAAGTCTGCACAGATGAATAAGTTTTATACCTATCTCGGAAGAGAAATGAAAAAACTTGGCATCCCTATTTCCGCAGACCTCTTTGGAATGACGACGACGAATACCGACGACTTGGGCATAGGGCAAGTACTCGAACATGCGCTCACTACATTTGATTTTGTCGCACCCATGGTGTATCCCTCGCATTACCCACCTCACTTTAACGGCTGGAAAGACCCCAACCTCGTACCCTATGAGCTAATTAAATTTGTGATGGAGGGTGCAGTGCGTCGCGCCGACGCACTCGAGGCAAAGGAGGCCGGCTTTGTGGTCTCCACTGCGACGCCAAAATTTGTCGCCACCGGCAAATACTCCAAAAAACTTCGCCCATGGATTCAAGATTTTGATTATGGAAAGGTGTATACGGAGGCAGATGTACGCGCACAAAAGAAAGGGGTCTACGATGCGGGACTCACCTCGTGGATGAGCTGGGACCCGTCGAACAAGTACACCCCGAGCGCATATAACAAAGAAGGAGGGGTACCTTGACGTATTATACATGTGCGGTATAGTAAATTCGGTCCATCTGTTCATACGAGGAGTTGACTTGAAAATCACCCAAGCCCCACCTGATATCGAAAAAGCGTTTTCCGAGTCCCTGAAGAATCTTCCGCAAGGGGCATACGCCCTCATTGCTGCTTCTCGCAGCATTCCCGTGGAGCATGAGGACTCAATAAAATTTGCCCACGCCCACTGGCTGTACTGGGAAATGCAAGATCGGAAGGAAAAAATGAGCCCAGTCGCGTACCACCCTGTATAGCGCACCTAAACCGCACGCCACTGCGGTTTTTTTTGTAAAAATGCAAGAGGGCGGACCCGCCCAGTCCTTATTGAAGGGTTGGGGTTTACAAAAAATATATTCATGGTAGATTAGTCCCAGCATTTTCGGTTCTTTTTATTTGAGTATTTGAAAGGTGTGAGCTAAATGGAAAAAAGCCAAATACATATTGCGATACAGCCAAATTGGTACAGCGGCCTGCGGCTCAGTGGTGCAGGTGAATATTTCGGTTCCCTCGCCTCACTCTATCCCGACGAAGTGTTTGTGACACACGACAAGAAGTGGATCGTCACCCACACTGCAGGGGGTGAGGTGTCTGTGGTCCAGAATGTCTGCCTCCACGCTGGTGCGGAGATATTGAACACTGCGGGAACGCAGCACTCCGCAGAGATACGCTGCTCAGTGCACAACTGGCTCTACGACCCGCATGGCAAACTCCTTGCGTGTCCAAAGTTTACCCCCGCACTACAGGGCTCGCGCTCCCTCGCACGGCCAAATTTTGCTCTGTGGAACGGGTTTGTGCTCGGCTACTCCAAGGAAGACCTAGGAGTACTCGACCACTTTGGTGCGTCTCTCGGACTTCCGTCGGGATTTCTTTCGGCCGACGCCTTTTGGTTTGGCAAAGAAGTCGACTATGCGCTCCCGTATCCTCGGCCGCTGATGAAGATCAACTACGATGATGGTCTGCATGTGGCGAGGTATCATCAATTTTCGTTCGGCCCAATGACCGACGAAGATGAGTATCTTTGGGAGTTTGGACCCGAGGGGGAAGACTGTAGCTACAGTATTCAGGTGGTCAAGCTTCGTCCCAACCTGCGCGCTCACGTTGACCGCCTGATGGACTCGCGTAACAAAGAACTCTCGGACCTCGGCTGGGCGGACCTCTATTTTTGGCTCGAGGGAAAAATGCCCGATGCCAAAACACCCATCGATCGCAGTATTTTTGCTGTTTGGGCGTCGATATACGGCAATGGCTATGTGATGCCCGAGCTCTATTTGGGTGGCCGCCTCCTCGCGCTCTCTTACCTCGTGGAGGTGGTCGACGAGGATGGGATTACGCGGAATAAAAATTATGTGGAGTTCTACCTCCACAAGAGTATTCCCGAGCGTCTTCGAGACAAGTTGTTGGAGAAGTTTATTTTTGCCTACCAGCAAAGTGCTCGTGAGGACGACGAGCTCTGTACCAAGCTGTGGGCGGCGCATCGGCGGACAGATGTCACATTTAACCGCATCGTGCACAGTGAGCTTGAGGCGGGGGAGAGGCATTTTCGTCGATGGTTTCTCGAGCAAACTATCGTGCATTCATGACAGGCAAGTCGGAGGAGCCCCACATGTGGGCTCTTTTTATTTAGCCAAAAATAGAAAATCGTCTTATAATAAAGCCAGTATGCCTCCGTACGTAAACAATCCCGACAAAATCACTTACTTCGCCGAAACGGACTACCGCTCCAAGCGAATAAAGTTTGGCATTCGCGACGACGACCGCGCGCGCCATATGTACGTCATCGGGAAGACCGGCATGGGTAAGTCTACCTTGCTTGAAAATCTTGCAATCCAAGATATTCAAAATGGTGAAGGGGTGTGCTTCATCGACCCGCACGGTGGCACGGCCGAGACCCTCCTTTCCTACGTACCCGAGCATCGCATAAAGGATGTGATTTATTTCGCTCCTTATGACCAAGAATTCCCCGTCGGGTTGAATGTGATCGAAGACATGGGCCGCGATAAGCGCCCTCTTGTGGTGTCGGGGCTCATGGGTTCATTTAAAAAAGTGTGGGTAGACATGTGGAGTGCGCGCATGGAATATATTTTAAACAACACCATGCTTGCACTCATGGAGACCCCCGGCACCACACTCCTCGGTGTGAATCGCATGTATTCAGATAAAGACTATCGCAACATGATCGTCGCAAATGTGACCGACCCCTCCGTGCATGCATTTTGGGTCGACGAATATGCAAAGTATTCAGAGAAGTTTGCCACCGAGGCGACCGCCGCGATACAAAACAAAGTCGGACAGTTTGCCGCAAATCCGCTCATCCGCAACTTGGTCGGCCAGCCAAAGTCGACTTTTGACATTCGCGACATCATGGACAAGCGCAAAATTTTTATCGTCAACCTTTCCAAGGGTCGCATGGGAGAGGGGAATGCCAACCTTGTCGGCTCGATGCTCATCACCAAAATTTATCTCGCTGCCATGAGTCGTGCGGACGTGGGGCCAGAGGCAGTGAAAAGCTTGCCACCATTTTATTTGTACGTCGACGTGTTTCAGTCATTTGCGAATGAGTCTTTTGCAGATATTCTTTCAGAGGCCCGTAAATACAGACTCTCACTGACGATTGCGCACCAGTATATCGAACAAATGTCGGACGAAGTACGTGCTGCGGTGTTTGGCAACGTCGGTACGATGGTGTCTTTTCGCGTCGGCTCCTACGATGCTGATGTGCTGGAAAAAGAATTTGCTCCAATATTTCTCGCAGAAGATATGGTGAACCTTGGCTTCGCGCAGGTCTATATGAAGCTCATGATACGCGGTATAGGCTCGCAGCCATTCTCCGCAAAGACCCTCAACCGCCCCACGATGCCCGCCCGCAACTTCGCCGAAGAGGTCGTCACTGCATCGCATGAGCAGTTTGCACTGCCGCGTGCAGAAGTAGAAGAAGCCATTCGCAAGTGGCATGAGCCGGTGGTTCCAGTGCGTGAGGGTGGTTTTGCGCCTCCTGAGACGAAAAAATACGCTCCAGGGATGCGTCCGACCACACCAGCGCGCCCGACTTTTACCCCGAGTGCCCCACCCGCACAGGTCTTCACTCCATCAACTCCACCTCCACCGCGAGCACTTGTTGTGCCAAGGGCCCCGTATCAGAGTCAAAATCAAAGTCAAACACCCCCCACCCCCGTACTCGAGGTAAAAAGAGAAATAGTAGAGAGGGCGCCTTCGGTACCCACTTCGGTGCCCACACCCATTGTGCGCCCCACGCCACCTGCGCCCATGGTTTTCACTGCGAAGGAGAAACCCGCGACACTGCCACAACCGTTGCCCCCTTCCACGCATCAGCCGTTTCGGCAGAGCTTCACTGCAGGAGCGGGTCTAGTGGCACAGAAGCCCGTCGCAGTAGAACGCAAAGAAGGTGCCTCGCTTTCCGTATTAAAATCTCAACCCAAAAAAGATAAGGGCCCCACTGAGGGGAATCTCTCGAGCTTGAAAGCCGCGCTGGAAAGAGTTGCTGTAACCGCTCAACAAAAATCAACTCCCACCAGAGAGGCACAGGTGCCGCCAACCCCAAAGCCAGTCGCACCCACAGCGAGTGCTCCCATCGCGACTCCAGTACGGGCACCATTGCTCGATGACGCTCCGCTTGCGACCCCACGCCACGAGGTACCCGAAGACGTACTCCGCGGACTGCTTGCAGACTAGCTTTCCATAAGTCTTTTTCACAAAAGAACACAATAAAATTTTGACTTTTTTCCCATACTCCCTTACGCTCAAGTAAGAGAGTGCTCTCTACACAAAAAGGAGATTTATCGTGGTGACAAAAAAATCAGAGGAGCCGCAGCGTTGCACATTTTGTCTCAAAAGTGTGCATGAGGTTGTGCGACTTATCGCAGGTCCAAACATCTTTATTTGTTCGGAGTGTGTTGAGCTGTGCAACCACGTCCTTAATAGTGAAAAGGTTGTGGTGAAATTGCCCGACAGCGAGACGCTACTCACACCCAAAGAGATAGTTGCAAAACTTGATACCTTCGTCATTGGACAGCGTCGCCCCAAAGAGGTGCTTGCGGTCGCCGCATATCACCACTACAAGCGCGTCTCAGAGAGGGGAAAAGAGGATGATGGCGTAAAAATGCAGAAGGCGAACGTGCTCCTCATTGGTCCCACGGGTTCGGGAAAGACGCTCCTCGCAGAGACACTCGCGGGAATGCTTCAGGTGCCATTTGCACAAGCAGACCTCACGGGTGTGACCTCCGCGGGTTGGGTTGGCAACGATGTCGAGGACGTGCTCGTGCGCTTGGTGCACAATGCAAAAGGGGATATCGCCAAAGCAGAGTACGGCATTGTTTTTCTCGATGAGGTCGACAAACTTGGAAGCAAGCCTGGGATGGAAGGTCATCGCGATGTGGGTGGCACTGAGGTGCAAAATGCGCTACTGAAGATGATCGAGGGCGCAGTAATGGAAGTTCCCGTCGATGGTGGCCCGAAGCATCGTTCGGAGTTGGTCGACCTAGATACGAAAAACATTCTCTTTATCATGGCCGGAGCCTTCACTGGTCTTGAAAAGGTAATCGCCAAGAGACTTCGAGAAGGAAAGGGTGGCATAGGTTTTCACGCAGACGTCTCCCTTAGTGGGGATGCAGTATCCCCAAAGTCCTTTGTGCACAAGGTGACTTCTGAGGACCTCGTCCAGTTTGGTTTCGACGTGCAGCTCATTGGGCGACTACCTAACGTAGCGACACTCGACGAGCTCGATGAGGCTGCATTGGTGCAGATTTTAACCGAGCCCAAAAATGCACTCTTGCGACAGTACGCAAAAATGATTGCACTCGAAGGCGCGACGCTACAGTGCGACGCTGATGCGGTCGTCGAGATCGCCCGACAAGCGATACGTGAGAAAACGGGCGCACGGGCACTCCGCGCAATTGGGGGGAAAATTTTCCACGAGACATTTCTCGCACTCCCTACGCTGCAAAAGAGTGGGGAAAAAATCGTGACGGTACACCTGACCGCAAGGCACGTACGCGACCAGACCCAACCCGACTATTTGTACGGAGGGGGAACCAAGGATTCGCCCCAACTCCCGAAATAGTGAAATCAGGGCGCACCATATATGGTGCGTTTTTTCTATTTCCCTACTTGCACTCCAATTGTTTATCAGTAATATGCGTTATATGAAATGGAAATATTTTTTGTGGGTTTTACTTGCTTGGTTCCTCGTTGCACCCCGCGCAAGCGCAAGTGTGGTTATCAGCGAAGTCGCATGGATGGGCAGCTCGCTTTCCAGTACTGACGAATGGATTGAGCTCTACAACCCCGACGCGACGACAGTCGACCTTACGGGCTGGCGCATTCTTTCCGACGACGGCTCGCCATCGATAGTACTTTCGGGCAGCATTTCTGCTAACGGATATTTTTTGATCGAACGTACTGACGACAATGCAGCTCCCGGGGTCACCGCGGACCTCGTTGCCGCATTTGGCAACGGGCTCTCTAATGGTGGCGAGACGCTGCGACTAAAAAATGCCAGCGACACAGATATCGATGTGGTCGTGGGTGGTACAGACTGGGTGCTTATTGGTGGAGACAATACAACAAAGGATACTGCGCAAAAGACGAGCAATAGCTGGGTCACGGGTGCGCCCACTCCGCGCATAAGCAACATTGCACAAGGAGGAGAGGTGCAAGGGGTAAGCACCACGAATACGAGTAGCACTACAAGCGCGGTTGCCACAACAAATACAAGCGCAAATGCGTCCTCAGGGGGGAGTGCGATGAGCAAACAGAGCATGTATCCGCGAAAGACCATCGTCGTTGCGGCAGGTGAGGACATGCGCGCGCTGAGGGGTTTCCCCGTTTCGTTTACAGGGAGCTCCACGGGGCTTTTTAATGAGCCGCTTGATCGTGCGACCTATCGATGGAACTTTGGTGACGGAAGTATTTCGAATGGTCAGCTGGTGACGCACAGGTATGACTTTGCGGGGGAGTACATCGTCACTCTTGAAGTCTTTTGGGGGAGTCACCATGAGCGCGACCGCCTCGCAGTGGTGGTGAGTGCGCCGGAAGTAGGCATTGCCGAAGCTGAGGAAGGTCCTTCGGGTTTTGTGCGTCTTGAAAATACGTCTTTGCGTGAGGTGGATATCTCGGGGTGGATACTTAAGTCTGCCGCAGGGTCCTCGTTTGTCTTCCCTCAAAATTCGTTCATTTTACCTAAAAAATCTTTCATTCTCTCCAACGCAGTGAGCGGGATAACCGAAGTCAACCCCACACTTGTGCTCTCCTTTCCGCATGGAGGTATTGCGGCTTCATGGGGAGCACCAACCCCCCCCGCTCCTACCACCCCTGTTCATACAAGTGTATACAGCAAAGCACCGGAGACACATGAGTCTTCCGCAGCGCCTCTGCAGCAAAAAAAGTTGCCTGATATAAACTCTGGTACAAACGCCGCTGTAAACACAGTGGGATCAACTTCAGCACTTGCTGCTACGGTGCTATGGGAAAAGTCTCCGAATGCAAGCACCTCGCAATATGCGTCACTCGCTCAGCGGTGGCCGTTTCTGCTCGGTATTTTTGCCCTCTTTGCTTTGGCTGGGTTCGTTATTCTTTGGTCACGCAAGGCAGAGCGTACCGTCGAAGCGGAATACGCCATCATTGAAGACATTATCGAGGGGAAGGAGAGAGAATAATGGGTTATACTAGAAGAATGCATGTTCAAGTAAAAAAGCGTCTCACTATACTCATCCCTGGTGGTGCGGGTTTTATAGGCTCACATCTTGTGGAAAAATATCTTGGCGAGGGGCACCGCGTGATTGTCGTCGACAACCTCCAGACCACATGGAAGCCCAAAAATATTGCGCACCATTTTGTGAACCCCAATTTCAAATTTATTCAAAAGGATATTATTGAGCCGCTTTCTTTTGATGAACATATCGACTGGGTCATCAACTGCGCCTGTGCCGGCTCCTATACGAGCTATCAGTTCAACCCCGTGCACACCGTAAAGACGAACACGATGGGTATAATCAACCTCCTCGAGCTTGCCCGTCTTCATGGCGCCCGCATCCTCCAGACGTCGACGTCGGAGATTTATGGCGACCCACTCGTGTCTCCGCAGGCAGAGGACTACCGTGGCAATACAAGCACGCTCGGACCTCGCGCATGTTACGACGAAGGCAAGCGTGTCGCTGAGACGTTGTGCATGGACTACCACCGCGAGTATGGAGTAGAGGTTCGCATTGTGCGCATCTTCAACACCTACGGCCCCAATATGGACCTCAATGACGGTCGTGCCGTTACGAATTTTGTGATGAACGCACTGTCGGGCAAAGATATTGCAATTTACGGAAATGGGACGAATACACGGAGCTTTCAATATATCGACGACCTCGTGCGAGGGCTCGACCGCATGATGCGCAAGGAAGGCATCACTGGCCCCGTCAATCTTGGAAATCCAGGCGAGATAACAATGACCGACCTTGCAGAGAAAGTCATCGTGCTCACCGGCTCCGTGTCGAAGCTCGTATATGTGGATGGCGCAACTGACGACCCCAAGCGTCGCTGCCCCGATATTACTCTTGCAAAGAGGCTTCTCGATTGGGAGCCGCATGTGTCACTTGATGAGGGGCTCGCAAAAACAATTGCCTACTTTCGTACTGTTGAACCGGCCGAGAAAAAAGTGCTCGTATTTGCGACGACGTATTACCCCGACATGGGCCCAGCCGAGGAGGCACTCTTTGCGCTCTCGAAGCAAATGCCTGATACGGAGTTTCATATCGTGACGACAAAATTTAAAAAGGGG